>JAJDDV010000178.1 GCA_029260135.1 Phycisphaerae bacterium
CATGCGCCAGCTACCACAACCCTAGCAGCCTGTTGAAGAAGCTGCTTCTGGCCGCCCCCGTGTAGCGCCACCCCTTGTGGGTGGCGCCATGCGGCGGTTTTCGTCGCCCACAAGGGGCGACGCTACATTGTTCAACGGGCTGCTAGAACCGCACGCCATGAGTTTCACGAATGACTGAGCAGCAGGCTTCAGCCTGCGCGAGCGCCCACACAGCCAAGACCTCGCGGAATCAAACGTCAGGATATTCGCGCGATTGGTGAGACGCGGTACCAGGTCAGGAACGCAACGCCGGATGCGGCCGTCGTCTTCCCTCCGCCTACTTGATCAACGCCGATCCACTACCGTCCTTCCGGTCGCAGGTGTAGAGACCCCGTCTGGTCAATAGAACCGAACCGGGCTCGTCGTAAGTCTTCGGGGCGAGGTAGAAGACGCTGTTTGACGGGAAGGCATTGTGTGCGGACTGGACACTTCCGTAGGGGTAAGAACACGTTCCGGCGCGGATGCAGATTCCAAACGGACAAACCTCGGTCCCCAAGTAAACGTTTTTTCCCCCGAGACATGACTCCGTCTCGAGCGTCGCCTGAGAGCAGGAGGGGCAACCCAGCGCCGCGATCTCGTTTTCGACCTCCCAGGCCTCTTCATACGAGATGCAGGGCTCCATTTCGATGTCCCGCTGCCGGCGCTGGAGCTCTTGCTGCGCTTCGGGCGTGTCCATGTGAGCGAGCAGCGCTCCATCGACGAGGTTGGTCCACTCGGGATAGTCGGAGATCGTCGTCCTGTTCCCCGTCATCGTACACCAGTCTCTGTTCTGGCTCAGGTCCTTGGGCAGGCTGGTCGACAACACGTCGTTCCCGTCGAAATCGGTCCAGATCATACCGCTGCCGAATTTCTCGTTCAGGGAGTTCTCGTTCAGCGTACACATGCGGCCGTGCGAATAATCGAGGTTCTTGAACGGCGCTTCCGGGCGGATCAGACCGAAACAGAGCATGCGATCGTAGACGCCGGCGAGCTGATAGCGATAGGACATGATGCTCGGAAGGTTCGGCCTGTAGGGGCCGACATAATCGGCCGCCCCTGTGTTTCCGCCGCAGTTCTGCGTTCCGCAATGCGAGAGGCCCAGATTGTGGCCGAACTCGTGCGCGAGCGTAGCCGCCTGGTCAAACACGGTGCCCGTCTGCCCGGAGAAGCCGCCGAGGGTGACGACAAAATCCTCGCCCCCGTCGCCAGACCTGAACTGCCTGAGGTCACACAGTTACCGTTGGCGTCCTTCTTCTGATACTGGTGCCCGAACACGCAGTAGTGCCACCCCGGCAGGTTGCGGTCGAACCGCCGCTGCTTGATGTAACCGTAGCTGTTCCACGAACCGTTGTTGTAGCCGAAAAAATCGCCGCACGTGGCCGGGTTGCGAACCATGACATCCCGATGAGTCAGCGCATCGTCGACCACAATGTTGAGGGTATGTCCCTGGCACTGGAACATCTTGACGACCGCGTTGATAACGGCCGCACTCGGCCTGTGCGTATGATCGATATCGACCATGTAGTCGATTTCGATATTGAACGTGTCCGCCGGCGCCGCAGGCGCCAGAAGAACCACCGCCAGCAACGTCATTCCGAGCCATGTACATCGCATGGTCAATACTCCGTATTCACATCGCGCCGAGGACGCTGCATCAGCGCAGCACTGCTCCCAGAGGAGCCTTGATGACAACGTTTCTTCCCGGCGTCCCATACGTCCCCACCGCGGAGAACGTCTGGTTGCGCGGAAGCCAAAGTGTCCCGTTATTCGGCGTGGCGTTGTAGCCGGCGGCCAGGCCTACAAGCGGACACCAGAAGGACGCATCCGGAATGCAAATGCCGAAAAGCGAACACCGGCAGGTCGCCTCGGCAAAACGCCAATTGCTGTAGGGATAATGGAACGACGTGGTCATGATGTCCCAGTCGCTCAGGTGATCGCGCTGGCCAACGTCCGTTCCGTTGTTGGCGAAGATCGTTTGTCCGCCGTTGGAACAGAAGTTGTCATTCGGACAGTTGTTGCACACGGAGAAGGAACACTCGCCGTAGTGCATAACGGAATCGTAATCGTACGGGCCATACTCGCCGCCACCCCCTGGGCGAATGTTGAAATTACTGTCACAGGGATTGCCGCTACAGCAGTTCTGGCAGACGTTGCTGAGGTCTACGGTAACGAAAGGACCCCGATCCGCTCGAGATTGCTCATGCCAATACCCCAGTGCATGGCTCAGCTCGTGAGCGATGATGAAGCGCGAGGTCCAGCTGACGATGTTGATGATCTGAGCACCGCCTTGGACTCCGACCCACGAGTTGTTGCCTCCACCGTTTTGAATGTAGACGTAGTTAGCGTTGCCGTTGCGCGGAAAGAAGTTGACATTGGCGACCGCTTCCCATTCGGCCATGGCGTTGATCATTCTGGTGCGGTTTGTCGCACTAACGCCCGAATCGAACACATACGGTACGTTTCCGCTCGGCCAGAAGTCGCTACGCGACGTGTAGGTCGCCGCGGCCCCGCCCATCTCGTAGTAATCCTCGGGAACGATGATGTCGCCCTCGATGAGCATGGCGCCTGCGGGGATTCCATTCTCGTCGAGCTGCATCGCTTCGATGTCACGCCGAACGTCGTCAGGGACGGCCTGCTCCTGGGCGTACAGCGCGGTCTGGCTCAACCACCCGATACCCAGCGCGGCTGCGAACATATGGGCCCAGGTGAATGGGCCGTGATTGGTTAGTTTCATTGTCCGTCTCTCTTTCCGCCGTTCGAATGACGAACGCGCAAACTCTTCAGTGACTCATGGCTGTCGCACTCAGGCGCACACCACGAGTGTCCGAACGAACACCGCCTCACGGGCCTGTGTGGCCCGTGAATCCGGCCTGGAACAGCGAGGCATCCGTCTCATCGACGTCACCGTCGCCGTCCATGTCCGCACATTCACACTTCGATGACACCGTTCCGCCCGGACCGGTCATACACTTGCGAAACCACTGATAATCCGAGAGGTCGATGTCGTTGTCGTTTCGGCAGTCGCCCAGAATCGAAGCGACGCCGGAATTGCGAAGGCAGTACATCACGCCGGCGTAAAGCTTCACCGACCCGGACCGGTCGACCGCACGTCCGATGGCATTCTGGCCGGCGTTCATCAGCGTACCGTCGGCCCGAACCGCCCCTGCACCGGCGGTCACGACGGCGCAGTTGTGATCGGCCGCACTGAGATGCCCGGCCGCTGGGAGAAGAGGAAGCGAACAAACAAGCGCCAGTGCGCCCCATCCTCCCCCGAAAAACTTGCTTCGTTGTTGGTTTGTTTTCATCGGTCAGCCTCCTGTCTTATTGCAGGCTCACCAGAACCAGGACGAGTCCGCGGCCGCTCTCGAGGGAGGTCATCGCCTTGCCGATGATGGCGCCCTGTGAGCGGGAGAAGTCATTCACTTTCATCGCGTGCCCGGCCGTGTCGGACGAGGTCAGAAGATCGCCGGGTTGGATAGGATCGGTCGAGGCATCGCACCAGGTGTAGACGCGACCGCTCAGCGCCACCGGCGTAGCGCCGTTGGCTTCGCTGCCGTCCTGCCCCATCAACATGCCTGTCTTGACGCCGCCGGCACCGCTGACGACACCCGCCACGGTGCGATCGTACGCCTTGCCGCTGACCTTCAACTGTCCGGGGCGCGTTGGGTCGATGCTGACGACCATACCGGGCTTGGCCTCTCCACCTGCGGCGGAGATGTCAAACTGCTCGGAAAGGTCGGCACCGCCGGTGATTTGCAGCTCATGCGTTATGACCCGGCCGTTGCCACCATTGCCGTTTTCGGCGTCCAGCGTAATGGTCGTGCTCCCCGACGAGTTCCGCAAGCGGATCTGACCGGAGTTCTGCGAGCCTTCCGCACCCTCGAGGTAGACGGTGGCGAGGGCCGCGGCATTGTAGACGGTCACGCGACCGCCGCCGTCATTACCCGTCGCATCGCCGTCGACGATCATCCCAAGCCCGCCGTCCTTCTGGTAGATCTCCAGAAAACCGCCAGCGGCACCGGAGCTTCCAAGCCAGGCCGTCTTCAGGTCGGTCTCGTCGTACGTGATGAACCGACCACCGCTCCCCGTCTTGTAGATCCGTGCCCGATTGGCGCCGCCGAGGGCGTCGACCACGTTGAAGGACCCCTCCGCGTTCGCTACACCGCCGGCACCGGTTAGCTGCAAACTGGCGCCCGCCGCTGAGTCGTAGAGCTGAAGCGAACCGCCGGTGCTGGGTGCGGACATCAGTGCTCGCAGGCTCCCAGCTCCATCGTTGAGCGTCAGCCGACCTCCCAGGTCGCTCCAGGTGGGATTCGGAAACCCGAAGAAAATAGCCGGTGCGCCGAGAACGGCACCGACATCGTTGCCGTTCCTGTCGTGGAGGACCAGCTCGCCCCAAGTGGAACCGTGCAGGCGAGCCTGCTCCAGACCGTCGCTTCCGTAGGTGCTGATCGCAGCGCTGGCGCCATCCAGTTCAATCGAGACGGCATTCGATGAGTTGTCCCAGACCTTCAGATTTCCGTCGACGGTTGCGTCGCCCAATTCGATCTCGTCGTCCAGCTCCTGGCTGGCCACACGGTCGACGCGGAAGGCATACGGAACGGCGCCGAGCTGGATGCGCGGGAGCAATTCGCCGGAGGCGGGGCTGACGAGTGTGACACCGAGCTGGCGTGATCCGCCGTTGAAGCTGTCGCCGCTCACCGGCACCAGCGTGTCCACGACGCCATTCGTAACCGGAACGCGGTTCATGGCGATCGGTCCTTCGACCAATGCCGCGCCACGCCAAATACGAAACTCGAGATCGACGGTAGCGACGGTCAACGGATCGCCGGCGCCATCCGTGAGCAGCGCCTGAAAGCTGAGCTTGCTGGACGCACTGACGAGGATGGGCGCCTGCGCGGCGGCGATCACCCCTTCGTCCTCGGACTGCGACTGGTGCGTCTCGCGGACAACGACGAGGGGCTCGACATCGGCCGGTGCGTCGATGGCCTCTTCCTCCGGTTCACCGAGCGAGATCACTTCGCTCAGGCTCTGTTCCGCGTCGAAGCGCTCATCGGCGCGCTGCGGAGCCTCCTGCTCCGACACCTCCTCCAACTCCTGTTGCGCCGGGGCCATTGCGAGCACTTCGCGCTGCCCGGACAAGGCCAAGAAGACTGCTGCCCCAGCTACCCCCACCAGAGCGGTCCAACCGAGTCGTTGATTCATCATCAGTGCCTCTCCTTATCCGTAGCTCGGCGCGCTGCAACGAAAGTCCTGGCGCACCGTCCAAGCAACAATCCAAGATTCCTGTTTATGAGAACGAATCGAGTGTTTCCCCGTTTGTGACGCGTCACGCCGGATGCTCGTCGAGGCGCAACGGCGTGCTTGCGGCGCAGGCAAGTCGGCCGAGCGAATCGCCAAGCTCGACGATGCGACGTCCGAAACTCCAACGCCTTTGCGCGTGAGATCAGCCCGGGCGTGAGCGCCGTGTCGTCTGACCAACCCCTCTCCTCATGAAGCCGACCCGCTTGAATCACCGGGATACCGAAAACCGACCTGAATGTCAAGAGGAAAACGAGAGCGGAGCGGTTCATGGTCCGCGAATGTCCGGTCCAAGGACACCTGCGTCGATCCACGTCGCCCTCACGCGACCGCCGAGGGTCGAGCCCGTGCTTTCCTGAAGGGCCGAACGGACGAACGCATCCGAATCGCCAAGGGTGACACTACGTGTCATTATCGGGCGGCATCACACCCCTCTCGATCGGCGACGGAATCACCGGAGTTCGGATCCGCGTGATAACCGCCCCGTACCGTCATGCACGGAGGGAGTTCGTCCTGCGCGAAATCCGGATCGGGTAGCGAATGCGGGCGAACCTGCGCACGCGTTGGGCGAACCGTATCGTAGAGTTTGGTTCAGTGTTTCGACCCAACCGTTAAACCGAAGAAGTGAAAGGGGAATCTCGTGTCACAGGCAGTTGCAACGTCGCTGTTCGAGAGCATCGGCGGTCGAGCGGCCCTCTACCAGATCGTCGAAGCGTTCTACGGTCGGGTTTTGGCCGACCCCGAACTCAAGGGTCTTTTCTCGCAGACTGACATGGAGGAGCAGATTCGCCGTCAGGCGCGGTTCCTCACCGCGGCCATGGGCGGCCCGGAAGCGTATGACGGTCGATCGATGAGCGATGCTCATCAGAACATGGGTTTCACCGACCATCATTTCGGTCTTGTGGCGGGTCATCTGGAAGCGGCGTTGAACGACGGCGGCGTCAGCGAATCGGAGGTCCACGAAATCGTCTCGATGGTGGCACCGCTGAAGGAAGAGATCACTACGGCTTGATTCGACTTGTCAGGTAGGCTCCTGCGTAACGCTATTTTTGCATTACAGGGAACAGGAGTCCCTCTCATCCGATTACGCTCATCAGAAGAACGGAGTATAGCGGCCGCGTCGAGCGGTGTCAAGACCGTACTTTCCGGAGGGGTCCGACGACGCCCCATCCCCGCTGAGAGGCGGGAATGGGGCGTTCGTGCACCCAAACCGTTGGATCAGCGATCGTTTGTGGCGGTCACGCGTGCGACCAGCGCCAGGGCGTTTCCGCGGACGGTTGAGCTCGGCGAAGCGGCGAGGATCACGTAGTCGCCGAGTTCCGTGGCGATGGTCGTCTCCACTGCGAAGTGGACTTTCACCTTCGCATAGTCTCCCCGCACGATGGCTCCGATCGACAGCTGAACGGTGTCGTCGCCGCCCTGCATCCTGGCGATGCCGGTCGCCTGAAAGGTCAGCGTCTGAGGCGGCTCGGTTTCGGTCATGGGAACGAAGAGCGTGGACTCCGACGAGAACTTGAGCCCTTCATCCACCATGAGCGTTACGGGCGCCATGAGTTCCAGGCTTCCGAACCCGTTTTCGACGAGCGTCTTGGCGATCGGCGTCAGGGCGGGGGGCAGAGACGCCTTCGACTCCTTGGCGCCACTGATGTCCGCCTGGAGGAAGAAGAAGTTTATCATCAGCGACCGCGCCGGCCTGTTCACTTGTTTGAGTAGCCCTCGAATGGCGGCGACCTCGGTCGGAGATGCTTTTGCGACGAGCAGCCGGTTTGCATGGTCGATCGCGAGCTGGGAGAAAGGGTTGGTCACGACCGCCTGAAGTGCGGGCATCAACGACTGCGTCGGCGTCAGTCCAAGTGGAATGAACTCCGTAATCGCGCGATCGGCCTGGGCCAACGTCGACGGAACGTCAAGATGCTTTCGGATCAAGTCGACGACCTCTTCCACGTTCGACTCCACGCCACGAAGGAGTACTTTATTGCTGACCGTTCCGGATACCGCCACCGGTACACTCAGTTTGCGAAGCGAACCGATAACGGAGTCAACTTTCGCGTGATTGAGCGGAATCACCTTGATGATCGGCGGTATGGGATCGGTCTTGGTGTCCTCCTGGGCGCGGGTGAGGGGTGACGTCACTAGTGTCACCACGACGGCAAAGAACAGGTGTTTCGCGAGCATCATCACTTCATCTCCTTATCCAGCGGGATTTCCCGGTTTTCATCTCGACGGCGTCGGTTCTACTCAACCTCGCCTCAAACGCACAACGCCACGTGCCTGCGGCACGCGCCCCTACGAAGGACCGTCCACTGAATCGTCCGACAATGTCGGGTACAGCCAGAAGACCTGGACATTCGGCTGTGACGTGGGTTGCGCCACGGCCACCAGGCGCTGGGCGGCTTTACCTCGAAGCGTCAGTCCGAGTGGCGTGGGCTCTTCGACGATCGGTCCACCCGGTGTTCCATTGCGACCCCCACCGGTCGGTTCGCTCACCGCAAAAAAGAGCGAGGCCGTAATCACCAGGGCCAGCACCGCGGCGATTCCCATCGCAGACCGAAGCACTGGGCGCCACGACCGCAGCCCTTCACTCCCTGGGGGACGCTCGATGGAGCGATCGTCGCGCGACACGATCTGGTCCGTTTCGAGCTGAAGTCCGTCCAGGGAAGACAATACGCTCGTCATCTCACGCTCGTAGCGACGGCAGCGGTCGCAATCCAGGAGATGACGATCGAGCTGAGGATCGTCACCTCCATCGTCCCACCGTCGCTGCCAGCGTTGTTGAGCTTCGTTACACTTCATCGCTTGGATGTATCCACTTTCGCAAGGACTCACGCGCCGCGTGGGCGTGTACCCGCGCGGTGGCCGGTGAGATTCCCAGCACGATTCCGATCTCCTCGAAGGACATTCCCTGGAGGTGTCGCAAAACGATCACATCCTGTTGCCTTGGTGGTAATTGAAGAAGGAGACGTCGGACCCGCTCCTTCGCATCGGAAGGATCTTCGTCGGATGCGTCGATACTCCGTGCAGCCGCCGCCTGCACAAGGGACGGTTCGTGTCGTTGCCGACGCAAACGACGTCGACCGCGTTCGTGACAGCCATGCACGACAATCCGGCAGAGCCACGACCACCATCGATCATCATCTCGAAGATGCGACCGTCGTTCATACGCTTTGGCGAGCGCCTCATGGGCCACGTCCTCCGCTTCATCGTGGTTCCAAAGAAATCGGTACGCGAGCCGGACCAACCGGTCTCGAACCGAAGCCAAGACGAGTTGTGTCGGCCGGGCGTCGTTGCCCGAGCGGGCGAGCCCGAGGTCATCACCCCGGCGATCATCTGACTTGTTCATGTTCGATGCCGCCGTGTCCGTCACGTTCGGTGCCTCGTCTGTCTGGCATGATGCGCAAGGCCGGGTGGTCGTTTAGGCCGTTTCCGGGAAAACCCGCCGGACCCTTATATGCGTTCACCGTGGATCCGGTTGACGGTAGTATCGAGTACAGGCTGGAGCCCACCCACTGGGCTGCTGAGACTCGGTTCCTGCCAGGCCGTGGGATGACCGGTGGCCGTTCGCCCATCCGGTAAACTACGGGCGTCACCTGCGGACGCACGAACTGCGTGGCTACAGGCTAGAGCCCCATCCACTGGGGTGCCCATCGCACGCAACCGTGGACGATGGCACAGGTGTACAGTCCGGCGACAACGTCGTCGCCGACGACGCCCCAACCGCGAGGCCAGTGGCGTTCGATCCAGTTTGCGGGCGGGACCTTGAGTATGTCGATCAGGCGTTCGACCAGGATAGCCAGCACGCAAAGCTGCCAGGTGAACTGCGTCACACCGAGCACGGCAAAGAGGAACCCGGCGATCTCATCCCAGACCAGACGTCGACTGTCTTTTTCGCCGAGTATGCGATCTCCGACGGAATGTACCCAAACGGAAAGAAGGGCAAAGAGCGTCGCCATCACGAGTACGAATCCGGTGGGCAACGTGTGGAGAACCCAGTACGTCGGCGGTCCTAGAAGCGCAACTGTTACGGTACCGGATGCGGGAAGATAACCCAGCGGTCCTAACGAACCGATAAGCAGAAGCACTCGATCTCGGCGATGACTCGTTTGGATCACGCGGTGCATTGTATGCGGGTAACGCCCCAGTAACAAAGCGACACGGACAGTTGCTTCGGGACAAGAATTCACAGTATAAGCCGTAGACCATGCGGCGTGAATCGACCGGCAGAATTCGCCGACCAACTCGGGTCTAGAACGGCGTTCGGGCGAGCCGCGCATGCGCGACAACGTGAAGAACAGTGCACGGGTAGTCGGTCTTACCGGATGACCGGCGCGATCGTTTCACAGAGAGCCAAGGAAAGACGTGTCATGAATCGTTATCACATCGACAGAACCGCGAGTCCGTGGAATCGCCACGGGCGAATCCCTGAAGCGACGATCCGCCGAACCGGAATGTGGCTGGCCTGTTTGCTGCTCACCGCCTCGGTGTCGTTAGGTTGGGCCGCCGATGCTTCCGCCATGAAGCCCAATCCCAAACGGCGTGGTGCCAGCGTTCCCTCTTCCGCCACCGCAAGACAGAAGAGCGATGGTGTTCGAGCGATCGGTGCACGGGCGGATTCTCAGCATGAGACCACCGAGGCGTATCCTCCGGGAAAACCGCGCCCCAAGATCGATGCGGGTGAAGGCGTTCACGATTTCGGTACGATCTGGATGGGTCCGGTCCTGCAGCACAGCTTCATGATCAAGAACGCCGGAGAGGCGACGCTCGAAATCAAGAACGTCAAGCCAAGCTGCGGATGTACGATTGCCGGGAAGTATCCGAAGACATTGCCGCCCGGTGATACCGGTGAGTTCCCCTTCTCTGTGGCGAGCACGAAGCTCCGCGGCAGGTTCGAGAAAGCGATCACCGTTACGACGAACGATCCGGCCACGCCGCAGCTGCGTCTTCGTTTGCGTGGGGAAGTGAAGCGTTACGTCGACATGGTTCCCGCCGCGGTCCACTTCGGAAAGCTCTTCGGTGCGGATACGCAGGAACGCGTCATTAAGATCACGAACAACACGGAGGATCCGCTTCGCCTGAAGGTGTCTCAGCCGTTGGACGGGACCTTCAAATCCGAGCTCGTCGAGAAGGTCCCGGGGCAGGTTTTTGAACTGATCGTCACGGCGACCCCGCCGTTTGATCCGGGTGCTTTTCGAAAGCAGCTGACGCTATCGACGAACGTCGAGGAGCAGCCGAACCTGCCGGTCCCCGTTCGAGGGAGCGTCCCGCAGCGGATCGACATCAACCCCGCGGTGCTCAACGTAGGGCGATTGGATGCCACCAACAAGTTGTCCAGGAAGGTTGCGCGTGTCGTGCGGGTCGCCAACTACGGCGCGACGCCGGTCAAGATTCTCGGAGCCGCCTCCAGTCAACCCGAGATCACCGCGAAGGTAACCGAACAGACAGAAGGAAAATCGTACAGCGTCGAAGTCGTCATTCCCAAAGGGCTCCAACTTCCGACTTCCGGCAGGGGCCCTGTCATCACGCTGAATACGAACGATCCCGAAAAGCCCAAGATCGATATTCCGATCCGTGCGCTGCCTGGACGAAACAGCCAGAACACGTACCGACGTCCGGCAGAGGCGCTGGTCGGCAAACCGGCGCCTGCGTTCACTTTGAAAACGGTCGAAGGGAAGAGCATCGCCAATCTCGACGGCGAGGGTACGGTCAAGGTGCTTGACTTCTTCGCACCGAATTGCGGGTTCTGCAAGAAGCAGCTTCCTCGACTCGAGAAGGTCCGTGCCGACTTCGACGGAAAACCGGTTCGTTTTGTGGCGGTCAGCCAGACGATGCGGCAGAAGAAATACTCGGATGACCAGATCCGCAGCACGCTCCAGGGAACCGGCTTCAACGGCGAGGTGGCGTACAACAACGACAACTCGGTCGGTAAGCTGTTCAAAGCCACGTCGTTCCCCACGATGGTCGTCATCGGAAAGTCGGGCAAGGTGGAGGCCGTAAACGTCGGCAACCTCGGCGACCTGGAGACCCGGCTGACCACGCAGCTCAATGCGCTGATTGCCGGCAAAGCGATTCCCAAAATCGCCGCCACGCCGGTGAAGACGCCGAAGAAACCCGCGACACCGAGAAAGCGTCCCGATTCACTGATCGGAAAGCCCGCTCCCGCCTTCGCGACGACGACGTTCGCGGGCAAGCCGGTGTCGAGCGTGGACTTCGCAAAGCACCCTGCGACGATTCTGAACTTCGTGGCGGGCAATTGCGGCTTCTGCAAGAAGCAACTTCCCCGGGTCGAGAAGATCCGCCAGAAGTACGCCGCCAAGGGTGTTCGATTCGTCAACATCGCGCAGACCATGCGGAAGGAGTACAGCAAGGAAGAAATCACGAAGGTCATGGACGCAACGGGTTCCAAGCTCGAACTCGCACAGGACCTCAAGAACGAGATTGGAAAGAAATACTACGCGACCGGGTACCCGACCATGGTCGTTGTCGGTAAGAGCGGAAAGGTCGAGGCGGTCAATACCGGAAATGTCGCCGACCTGGAGTCGCGGATGAGCCAGCAGCTCGACGCGCTGATTGCGGGCAAGCCCATTCCGGCCATCGCCAAGGCCAAGCCGCCCGCGCGCAAGCGCCCCGACTCGCTGATCGGCAAGCCGGCGCCGGCGTTCACCATCAATACGTTTGAAGGTAAGCCGGTGTCTAACGCGGAATTCGTGAAGCACCCGGCCACGGTTCTGAACTTCGTCGCGGGCAACTGCGGGTACTGCAAGAAGCAGCTTCCGCGCCTCGAGAAGATTCGCCAGGCGTATGCGGCCAAGGGCGTTCGGTTCGTCAACGTGGCCCAGACGATGCGGAAGGAGTACAGCAAGGACGAACTGACCAAGATTATGGACGGCACGGGTTCCAAGCTCGAGCTCGCTCAGGATCTGAAGAATCAGGTCGGTCGGAAGTTCGCGGCCACCGGCTATCCGACGATGGTCATCGTCGGGAAGAGCGGCAAGGTCGAGGCGGTCAATGTCGGCAACGTCGGCAATCTGGAATCGCGCATGAAGAAGCAGCTCGATGCGTTGATTTCCGGGAAGCCCATTCCGGCGATCGCCCAAGCGAAGCCGCCCGCGCAGCAGCAGCCCGGTTCGCTGATCGGCAAGCCGGCACCTGCGTTTACGACGGAGACGTTTGCGGGGAAGAAGGTATCGAGCGCGGACTTCGCCAAGCACCCGGCGACGGTCTTGAACTTCGTGGCGGGCAATTGCGGCTTCTGCAAGAAGCAGCTTCCGCGCGTTGAGAAAATGCGCCAGGCGTACGCCGCCAAGGGCGTTCGATTCGTCAACGTCGCCCAAACGATGCGGAAGGAGTTCAGCAAGGAAGAGTTGACCAAGATCATGGACAGCACCGGGTCGAAGCTCGAGATCGCGCAGGACGCAAAGAACTCGATCGGACAGAAGTACGGTGCTCGCGGATTCCCCACGATGGTCATTGTGGGCAAGAGCGGCAAGGTCGAAGCCATAAACGTCGGCAACATTGGCGATCTGGAAACGAGGATGAAGGCGCAGCTCGACGCGTTGATCGCCGGAAAGCCCATTCCGGCCACCGCGATGGCGAAGCCGCGGCAGCCACAGCGCAAGCGTCCTGACTCGCTGATCGGCAAGCCGGCGCCGGCGTTTGCGATCAAAACGTTCGAAGGCAAGCCGGTGTCGAACGCGGAATTCGCGAAGCATCCAGCCACGATCCTGAACTTCGTGGCGGCCAACTGCGGCTTCTGCAAGAAGCAGCTTCCTCGCCTCGAGAAGCTCCGTCAGGCGTACGCGGCCAAGGGCATTCGCTTCGTCAACGTCGCGCAAACGATGCGGAAAGAGTTCAGCAAGGACGAGCTGACCAAGATCATGGACGGCACCGGATCCAAGCTCGAAATCGCCCAGGACGGCAAGAACCAGGTCGGCCAGAAGTTCGCTGCCACGGGTTATCCGACGATGGTCGTTGTGGGCAAGAGTGGAAAAGTCGAGGCGGTCAATGTCGGCAACATTGGCGACCTGGAAAAGCGAGTGAAGGGTCAGCTCGATGCCCTGATCGCCGGCAAGGCGGTTCCGACGTTTGCCTCTGCGGCACCGGCGAAGCGCCGTCGACCTGCGATGGATATGGTTGGGAAGGCCGCGCCGGGCTTTGCATGGAAGACGCTTGAGGGTAAGCCTGTGACCAACGCCGAGATCGCCAAGCACCCGGCCACGGTCTTGAACTTCGTCGCCCCGAACTGTGGCTTCTGCAAGCGGGCGCTGCCCAACGTTGAAAAAGTGCGACAAGCGTACGAGTCGAAGGGTGTTCGATTCATCAACGTCGCACAGAAGATGCGGAAAGACTACACGAACGAAGAAATCGTCGACGTGTTCAAGAAGGCGGGTTCAAAGCTCGAGATCACGCTCTCGGACTTCGCCGCCAACAACACTGACGGCCGTAAATTCCAGGCGACGAGTTACCCGACGATGTTCGTTCTGGACAAGAACGGCAAGATTTCCAACGTCAACATCGGCGCCAAGGCCGACCTCGCGCAGATGTTGAAAGGTCAGCTCGACGCCCTGCTGAAAGGGTAGTCTTTTCACGGAAAGGGCGACCTTCTGGAGATCGCCCTTTCGACGAAGAACACTGTCTTAGATACGCCGCCCATCGAGGCAATTCCTCGGTGGGCGGCGTTTTTGTGGAGAGGCTGTGCTTTTCGTCATTCCTGGCATAGACACAGTCTTTTGGCTAATCTCATCGCCGAGCGCAACTGCGGGATCCGTACCGGCGCGTCGGGAGCGTCGGTTCTGGACCGCTCGAGGATCGTCCTGTGCCCGCGTCTTATCTGGACAAGTTGGATTTCTCTACACCTCGACACCATCGCCTGCGCGAGCGCATCTGGCGAGAGTGGTGCTTCGCTCGTGTCGCAATGGTCCATTTTCGAGTTCGCCTTCTGCTGATCGTCATCGTGCTGCTCGGTGGCGGACTGCTCTTTCAGCGATACGAGCCGGAGAAACGCCATTCACTTCCGGAGGCCACATACTACACGTGGAGTTTGGTCTTCGGCGAGCCACCTGAGGAGTTTCCGGCTTCTGCCGTTCTGCAGGGGCTGTTCTTTCTGGTACCGATCATCGGTTTGGTCGTCATTATCGAGGGCATCGTCGATCTCGCGCTGCTGGTGCGGGATCGACAACGTTGCGAAAGAAGTTGGTGCACCATGATGGCAACGTCACTGTCGAATCACATCGTGCTTGTCGGGCTGGGGCGTCTGGGTTTTCGCACGTTTCACCTGCTTCGCCGGCTTGGCCAAACGGTGGTGGTGATCGAGCGTGATCCGACGAATCAGTTTCTCGACGATGTCCGACGTGATGGCTCTCCGCTTTTCATTGGAGATGCGCGACGCGAGGCTCTTCTGGAGGACTGCAACGTCGCCAAAGCGCGCAGCGTGATTCTGGCCACGAACGATGACCTGGCCAATCTCGAGATCGCCTTGGATGCCAGGCGTATCGCGCCGAAGATCCGGGTGGTCGTGAGGATGTTCGATCAGAACATGGCGGACAAGATCCGCGACGGATTCAATATTCACATCGCGATGTCACAGGCTGCACTATCCGCGCCGGCGTTTGCGACGGCCGCGATGGAGGCCTCGATTGTGAGTAGTATGGTCGTGGACGGGCGGCTTGTCGTGATGCAGCGTTGGCACGTGCGGGAGGCGGGACCGCTCTGCGGAAAATCCGTCGGCGACATCCTGGCGGAGCGTGGATTCAGCGTGGTGGAACGTCGACCGAAGGATGCACCGAGCGGGCTCTTCCCTTCGGCCGACACGCGTCTGGTATCGGGAGATGAGCTTCTGGTGCAGGGGCCGTTCGACAAGCTCAGCGAGCTTCGAGATGCTACAGCGGCGGTCACCTGAGCGGACGCGGCGGCATGGCGTTGTCGCTTCGCATGGCGGCAAGTAAAGAGTACAATGAGATTTCGGAGCCATTGAGGTTCTTGACGACAGGGACAGAGGAGGACACCGAGGATGAAAACCGGACTTCGAATGGGACTTGTTTTGGCGCTGCTCGCATCGTCGGGCTGCGCGACGATTCGCGCTCAGCGGCTTCGTTCAAAGTTGCGCAACACACCCGCACCGAACTTTCAGTTGACATCGACCGACGGCCGTTCGGTTCAGCTCAGCGATTTCCACGGGAAGCCGGTGCTACTCGCCTTCTTCGCCGTGGGGTGACCGCCCTGCAGTGCGGAGGCTCCGCACCTGGCCAAAATCGCTCGCGAGCACAAGCGCGATGGGCTCGTTGTCCTGGCGGTCAATTCCTGGGACGAACCTAAAGACATGCTCAGCGTCTTCAAGAGTCAACACGAACTCACTTATCCGCTTCTGATGAACGGCGAACAGACAGCCGAATCCTACGGGCTGGGGCGTGGTGTCCCCGTGGCCATCTGGGTCAACCGCGCCGGCGTGATTTCCGACGTCGAGCTGGGTTACCACGGTCCGGGACCGCTGCTCAAGAAGACGGAAGAACTGCTCCGACCGAGCGGATAGACGCGGGCGCCAAGGTTCAACCGAGCGGCGCCCCTCGCATATCGGCGGGGATCGGCAGGCCTAACTGCGTGAGGATGCTCGGCGCGACATCGTAGAGTGTCGGTCCGTCCACACGTCCTTTCGCCGGTATCGACGGGTGCGTGCAGAGGTACATGCCCTGCTGTGCGTGATTCGCGTCGTCCGGACCGGTGTCGTTCTCAAACGTGTAGACGCTGTCGCTGCCGACGGTTCCGACGGACCGCCATCGTAGATCGCCGAAGATCACGACCAGGTCGGGCGCGACGTTGTTGACGCGGTCGTAGATCTCCTCGGGCTTGTAGCACTTGTTGCCCATCGGCTTGCCTTCGTGATCTTCGATGGCTTCGATCTTCGCGATGAGTGCGTCGCGAAACGCATCGTAGTCTTCCGGTTGGACCTGACCGTTGGGTTCGCGGCCTTCCTTGTTGATGAACAGCCGGCCGTAGTACCCGCCTTCACCCCAGGCCGTCGTCTTCGACCAGTCAACATCCTTTACGCTGAACCTCTGCTGGGGGTCGACCGGATCCGTAAAGTGAAGATGCCCCTCGTTGATCAGCCACTGGTTGAACATCAACCCGCCGACCATGCACTTGGCGCCGTGATCGCTGACGATCCAGATGGCTGTCTTCTCGAGTTCCAGAGCGTCGAGCGTCTCGCCGATTTCGCCGTCGAGGTACTTGTAGTAGTCGAAGATTGCGTTTTCGAACTCGTTACCCGGAACGTGGCGATGGTGCGACGGTTCCATGTTGGCCCAAAAGCCGTGATGGATGCGATCGGTCCCCATCTCGACCATCCAGAGGAGATCCCACTGTTTCGTCTGGATCAAGTGACGCACGACCTTGAACCGCTTCCGCGTCATCTCGTAGATCTGCTCGAGCAGCCACTTCTTGTCGTCTGTGCGGAAGCCCTTGACATCGACCATGTACTCGCCGACCAGGTCGTTGATCTCACGCCGCAGTGTGGGCGGGTGCGTCCAGGCGATCTTCGGATCGGTGGTGGCGGGCGTCAGGAAGCTCGTGATCATGCAGCCGTTGATCGGCCGAACGATCGGAAACGTCCCCGGCGAGCCGACCACGATCGACGAACGACCCTGCGCCGTGAGGAGATCCCACAGGCGGGGCTCTTTCACCGCAAGTGACGTGGCGATGCTCAGCTTGTCGTAGGAATGATCGGCACGGTTTCGGAAGCCGTAGATCCCCAGCGTGCCGGGGTCCTTGCTCGATGCCATGCAACTCCAGGCCGGCACGGTAATCGGCGGCATACTGCTGGTCAGCTCGCCATACGTTCCCGCCTCCATCAGCCGGCGGATATTGGGCAGATGCTCGGCCCACTTCCCCAGTACGAGCGACGGCTCGGCACAATCCAACCCGATTACAGCCACCTTCTCGATCGAACTCACGATACTCGCTCCGCGTTAGAATCGTCGGGGGTCACACGCTCACTGGATGTATACGGGTGGCGGGTCCATTCCGCAAGGGGTGCTCTCTGACAACCGCAGGCAACCCGCTGCGAACTCGCGCAGATTCAAAGAGTGCACGACAGACTGGCGTTTCCGAGCAGCGAGAAGAAACGACACGCCCAACTCACAACGCGGAATCAGAGACCCCGGATCGCGATGCGGATCGACGCCACAATTACGACGGAGGAGCACCGAACGCAGCCTGGAAGGCGGCAAAGTCGCGCAGGTCATTATCGCCGTCGCCCTCGGTGTCGAACGCTGTCAGGCACATGAGCGTACATATCGGAAGCGCGGGCTCGGGCGTCACACCCGGGCCATAGATGCAACCGCTCAGCGCAGGGAAGTCGTTCACATCGACCGATCCGTCCGCGTTGAAATCCCCCAGTCTCCCCGCTTCGCATTCGTCGAGCGCGTTGTTGACGTTGCAGTCGTGTCCAACTCCCAGCGTCAAGTCACACTCGTCGAGGAAGCCGTTGGCGTTGCAGTCGTCGGTGATGATCGCCGGGTAAGACAACGTCGCAGTAATGTACGACGTTCCGCTGCAATCGCCAGCGTAAACAGTGGAGGGTGTCGTGAACGAGAGCGTCGCGTCGCCGCTCGAGGCCACGGCGTTGAAGTCCTCCGCAGGCAAGGTCAACTCCGCCTCCACGGGCGGATTGGCGCACCGTCGCCCCGACCATGCGTCGTAAATCCGCCCTACATCGACCTCGCCAAACGCGACATCCACATACTCATTCGTGTACTCGAAGTCTCCGTACGCCGCGAACGACAAGACCACCTCGTCGACCGCAACCGGGAGGTTGGTGAACAGCTCATCCAGCGTGTTTCCTCCGATCGGTCCGAGCCGCGCCGTCTCGACCTGGAATGCTCCGACCACACCATCACATTCATCCGGACGACCGTTCTCGTTACAGTCCGTACTTTCCAAAGCAAGATCACATTCGTCAGGAATGCCGTTGACATTGCAGTCAGCCAATCGAATGGCGTCGAAGGTGATCTGGACGGCTGCGAATGCCTCACCATCGCAGGTGTAGGCCGACACGTACTGAGAGGGGTCAATCGTAATCAAGGCGTCGGCCCCGGCCACGACCTTGTTGAAATCCATCGCAGTCACTCGCAGTTCGATCGCATCCGGAGGCGTGGAACAATTCCCAGCACCGGTGACAAACGCATCTCCGATCTCTATGCCGTTAATGTCAATTGTCAGGTAGTTACTGGCGTGCTCGAAGTTTCCGCGCGCCGACAAGGACAACGTTACATCGCCGGTGGCCGGCGGCGGGCGCCTCATCAGATACGTCGGCTCTGACGCCGCGTTGATGTCGAGCATCCCCGAATCGACGGATACAGATTCCTCGACGCCGTCACATTCGTCTGGGATTCCGTTCCCTTGGCAGTCCGAAGAAGCTCCCACGGCGATATCGCAGCCATCGGGGACCCCGTTCTTGTTGCAGTCCGGAACCAAGCCGGACGAAATATCGCATGCATCCGCGCTACCACTGGTGTCGCAGTCGATGTAATAGGGCGTCTCATCCGCTCCCATGTCCGATCGACATTGCTGCACGCGATCCTCGCCGTCCACATCCGTCCTGTTCGCCGCGGAGACCCGTACCGGATTCGCAGCGTTGATGCAGGGCGAGCCCACATCGAGGTGGTAATCTCCCGTGGACACATCTACAAATAGAGGATCCACATCGAGGTTCCACAGACCCATGTGCCCACCTTGAATGTCCGAGTATTCCGCGACGATCTTCGCGTCACCCGACAGATTCGAACGAGCGTTGCCCCACACGATCGAACTGGAAATGGACACCCTCCCTCGATAGGTGCGGATTCCGCCGCTCACATCCTGCGCGGAATTGGATGTGATCGTGGATCCTCGAAGCAGCGTGTCACTGTTGCTCAAATACATGGCTCCACCGCTCGAATCGGTCGCCGAATTCTCAGCGATCAATGAGTTATGGATCGCCAGTAACGGCGCCTGGTGAGCATACACGCCACCGCCAAACTGTGCCGTGTTCGATCGTATCGACGTTCCGTAGATCTGGGCTCCCCCTCTCAGGCAAGCGATCGCACCGCCGCAGGACGTGGCCACATTACCCTCGAGAATGCAGCGTGTGATGACGGGGCTTGCGCCGTCGCAAAGAACCGCGCCACCCCGAATGCGGTTCCCGTTCACGATTCTGAATCCATCCAAAACGGAGTCCGCCGATTCCCCACTGACAAACTGCACTCCTCCCGCAAGTCCTTGGCAATCGATGGTCGTCGAGGTCGGACCGTTCGCGCTGCGAATCGTGATGGCCTTGCCCACGTAATCCAGATCGCAGTTCCCAAGGCCTACATACACCCCATCGGAGACCTCGATATCATCGCCGTGAATCGCCGACCCGATCGCTTCCTGTATCGCATCGAAGGGGTGAAACACGCTGCCGTCTTCCAGCGGGTCGCTCATGTCCGGATCGCCCGGCGCCGGGTCGCCGGCCGCATCATCATCGACATAGAATACCCGATTGAGCTCGCAATCGTCCGGAATCGAATTGTGGTTCACGTCAACACTGGTGGCATCGGCGATGTCACAGGCATCCCACACACTGTTGCCATTACAGTCCGTGGATGTGTCCTGGCATTCATCGGGACGTGCGTCGGAATCGCAATCTCTGCTCCCACCGCCGGCGATGTCGCACTCGTCCGGGACCGCATTGACGTTGCAGTCTACGCTGGACCCGTCGGATAGATCACAGGCGTCCGGAACGCCGTTGCGATTGCAGTCGCTACTGAATCCCGAAGAAATATCGCATTCATCGGCCACCAGATTGGCGTTGCAGTCGGGCTCGCATTCGTCAGGAATGCCATTCTCGTTGCAATCCACGCTGACACACCCGGCAATATCACAGTCGTCGGCGACCAAATTGCCGTTGCAGTCCGGCTCGCACTCGTCCGGTACTCCGTCACCGTCGCAGTCGTCGCTCGATGCCGACGCGATGTCCGCCGCGTCGATGATGGCGTTGGCATTGCAGTCAGCTGATGCACCGCACCCCGGCCTGATTCCCAGATCCGCACAGAGAGCATCCCACTCACCCTCGCAGCAATAGGGGTCGCACGCGCAGACGTCCTCGCAAGTCGCTGGATCACCGCAACCGGCACCGGAATGCGCCGTGAAACAGTCGCCGGTCGCGAAGTCGCACACACCCCAAGAGCACTGCGCACACACCGAAACCGCCTCGCGAGCGCAGTACGCATCCCACACCGAATCGCAACAATACGAATCCAGCGCACAAACCGACGCGCAACAGGAAGCATCCCCACACCCCGCCGTCGTGTCCGCACTACAGCAGTCGCCGGTCATCTGATCGCAGGGGTTCCCACAATCGCCCGCCGCAACGGAAATCGTGTAGGCCCCCTGCGAACCCGGCTCACTCGACACCGGATAGTAGTACGTCCCCGGTGGCAAACAGTCCCAGGTGATCGTCGGATTTCCGTCGGGGCATACGCCGCGTCGACCGGCCTGTGTCAGCCGATCGCACGGGCACCCCTGCGCAAGGTAAGGCCGGGCATCGGCAAACACCGTCGAAGAACCACAGTAGTCAACCGTCACCGAACCGCGCTCACAAAGTTCAAACGCGACCCAGGTATGATCACCGGGCACGAGCTCACAATCGTTCGTGGCGCCGGTGTTGTCTCCCAAGAACGCAAACGGAAGGTGCTCCACAATCGCATCCGCACAAGAATCACCGACCGGCGCATCCCCGCACCTGACCCGAAGGACAGCCGTTCCCGTCGCGCCGTAACACAACTCTCCCGCTTTGGCGGCACAGGCTGCATTCCAGGGGCCCGTCTGACAATTCGGTAGTGCAGCCACTACCTGCGCCTTGCAGTTCGGATCGTCACACTCGATTCCACCAAAACGCGTCGACAGGCACTTACTCCGATAGGCCTGAACCGCACCGGCACCACCCACGCGAATCTTGAACGTTTGCCCCCCAGCCACCGCAACCGACAACTGTGGACCTGGAGAACGCGATGATCCTAACGTCGGACCGGCACACGCGACGGCTGACAACGACGTCGGACAATCCGTGCCGTCATAAAGTGCCAGCTTGGCGTCGAATGTCGAGTCCGCCAACTCGACCGCCAACATCCCCGAACAGGTGGACGTATACTCATACCAGATGTCCGCCCGAACCTGATGATCGCCACCGGGAAAAACGCAAAGCGTCTCGCCTTCCGCGCGAGGCCCTTCGCCCGGCCCGTCTGTCGTTGCCCCAAGGGTTCGAACAGGTGTCCCGCCATCGGATATCGGAATCGCCGACGAGCAATCATCGTTCGGCGGCCCCTGAACACAGGGCGACACGGGATAGATCGGAACGTCGAGACAAAACGCGTGATCCCCAAGCACTACGTCGGTCGAATCGTATCCATCCATCGCCGCATCCTGCACCGCATGTCGGTTGTGGGGCGAGGCCGAACGCCAAAGCCACGCGCAACCGGCCGACGAGGGGTCCGTGATCTCGATCCAGTGGCATTCACCCGGTATGATGCTCACCACCGCGTGCGTGCCATGGTATTCATACTCGAAGACCTCATCCGCCAGCCAACGATCCGTGCGAACGGGACCCGTCACCGCCAACGTACCCTCAACCTGCGAGAACGGCCCGGCCAGAAGCGCGCCTGGAATCCCACCGTCATCGAGGTAGTAGCGCACCTCAAACGCGTGGGAAAACTCCTGCGTGCAATCACCGACACCATTAGAGTACCCGCCCCACCAGCAAATCTCGCTC
>JAJDDV010000179.1 GCA_029260135.1 Phycisphaerae bacterium
ATTCGTCCGATTCGACCGCCCGGCCGACGAGATCACCCGCCACATTCGGGGGATGACCCCCTGGCCGGGCGCCACCGCCCTCTTCCACGGCGCCGACGACCGACAAGAACGCGTGACGCTACTCCGCGTCCGACGCGCCGAGAACCCCACGCCGCCAGACATCGAACCCGGGTCCATCGACCCGCGCTGTTACGTCGCAGCCAACGACGCCTTCCTCGAAATCCTCGAACTCCGCCCCGCCTCCGGCCGTCCCATGACCTGGCAAGAATTCGTCAACGGCCGGCACGTCTCCGACGCCGACAGGTTCTCAAGCCCGGAAACCCAGCGGGCACCATGACGACCCAAACGGTCAAGGCCTTCAAATCCCTCTATGGCGCCCCGCCGGAAGTCCTCGTCACGGCGCCGGGGCGGGTCAACCTGATGGGCGACCATACCGACTATAACGACGGCCTCGTACTCCCCATGGCGATCGATCGGGCGGTTGTAGTCGCCGCAAGACGATGCGACCAGCCCAGACTCAATGTTCATTCTGCCGCCTGCGACGAGACAATGTCGATACCGCTGTTGCCGCCTCATTCCTCGTGCGCCGAGCCGCGGGCGGAATGCAATCCCGACTCGTCGGGAGCCCGCGCGAATTCGCACACGCAGACGCGCGCCGGCAGCCTGCAAGAGCGGTATGCCCCGGGCGAGGCCGTTTCAGGCGGAGAAGTGGAACCGGTGGCGGGCTGGGCACGCTATGTCTACGGTGTCGCGGCGATGCTGGGGCGACAACGCTTTGAACTCTGCGGCGCGGACCTCTGGATCGGCGGTGACCTTGCACCCGGCGCCGGACTGGCCAGCTCAGCGGCGCTGGAGGTCGGCGTCGCCAAGGCGCTGCTATCGTTGATGGGGCACGATCTTTCTCCGGTAGCGCTGGCCACATTGTGCCGGGCCGCAGAGAAGGAGTTCGCCGGCTCACCCTGTGGAATCATGGATCAGCTCTGCTGCACCTCGGCGCGCGCGGGACATGCCCTGCTGCTGGACTGCCGAACCATGATCACCGAGCACGTTTCTCTGTCGCTCGAAAACGCGGAGTTCGTCGTACTCGACAGCGGTGCGCGACACGAGATTGCCGGTGGTGAATACGCCAAACGCCGTCGCGAGTGTGCCGCGGCGCTAGCAGCCATCCACGATGTGAATCCGGGCGTCCGCTCCCTTCGCAATGTATCGGCCGCGGACTTGCCGCATCTGGCGACGTCACTGGATGAGACGTTGACCCGTCGTCTGTACCACGTCGTGACGGAGAACGCGCGTGTGCTCGAAGCGGCGGATGCGCTTCGCAAAGGCGAACTCGAAAGGCTGGGCCGCCTGATGACGGATTCACACCAGTCGCTACGAGACGACTTCGAGGTCTCCTGCGAGGAGCTTGATACGTTGGTGGAGATTGCCCAGAGCACGGACGGCGTCTTCGGCGCGCGAATGACGGGCGGCGGCTTCGGCGGCTGCGCCGTCGCCTTGGCCCGATCGGATGCCGTCAATGCGTTGGAGGCGGAAATCCGCGAGAACTACAACGGGCGTTTCGAGTCCAATACCCAGGTCTTCGCGGTGCGATCAGCCGGCGCCGTCGAGGCGCATTCCCTGAGCGAGTAGCCAGCCGCATGAATCATGTCGGCGATCTCCCCCTACTGCCCCTCGCGCGTTGTGTATTCGATGATCGCAGCCGTGACCTCGAACGTCTGACCCCAGCCATCACACAAGAGACCATCACGGTTAATCTGTCCAAACGCAACCAGGTAGTAAATGGCATTTGCGTTATCGACAACGGGGCTCGGGACCACCGGCACGCTGAGCCTCTGATAGCCACGCTCACCTTCAGTGGAAACGCCGGCGAGGGCCAGCCGATTCGCCGTTGCCGGATTGGAGTAGAATAGCGTTACGTCCAGGTCCCCAACCATCGAGGGATCGCTCAAGAATACCGTAAGGGTCCTGATCGTAGCTCCGTGCGGCAGATGGACGGGGGCCACCATTTGACCGAGGTTGCAGTCGTGCAGCCGGGCGTAGGGGGCGACACCGTCGGCTCCGATCGACCGTTTTATTCCCGCATCACTTCTCTCCGTGGTTAACAGTGAGGCCGAGAAATCGGCGAAACTGACGGAGTAGTAGCCCTTCCGGGGCTCAGTATAGATGACCCGATCCGTCGTCACCGGACCGGAAACGGCAACCCAGCCGCCCGGCGACACACTCATCACATCTCCGACCTTCAGGAGATCCTGGTTTGGGACTCCCGCCGATGCAATCTCCAGTTGCGCGACGGGTTCCTTTACGTTGATTCCAATCGGCTTAGAGAAATAGCCCCTTCCCTCGAAGTAGCCGGCCCAGCCGGAAGCGCCGTTTGCCTTGGCATGAACGGCAATGGGCTGCCCGCCCAACTGCGTGTTCTCAAAGAAGCCCGCCGCACCGGTACCATCGGTCACGGCCTCGACCGCCGGCTCGCGGTTTGTGGCTTCGGTGGTCTTGAATGATCCCGCCTTGCCGGTCGCACCCTCTACAATGCCAACGACCGCGCTACCGCCCAGCGCGTTGTACCCTTTGACCGCCGCACCGAGACCTCTCGCCGTTCCGAAGACAGCGTCGGCCGCACCGTTCGACTCCGCTGCCAGCGCAGCCGCAGTATTGAGCGCACTGGATGTCTTGAAAAACCCCGCCCCCGCACCGCGACCGTTCGAGACGACCTCCAGCGCTGGAACCGATCGTTGGCCGAAGTTGTCCACCTCGAAGTACCCCGCACGACCGGTACCATTGGTAGAGCCGTGGACCGCACTTCCACCGCCGTTGGTACTTGCGTGAAGGGCGTCGCTCGTGCTCTGGTTGTTGTTAACGGCGAACTCCCCGGCCCGGCCGAAGGAGTCGTTTTCCGCGGTCACCGTCGGCGCAAGGTTGACGTTGTTGGGATCGCTGTGCGTCGTGAACGTCGCAGCCGGTCCGTCGGAGAACGTCTCGGTCACCAGCGCCGGGCTCGTGTTCTCGCGCTTGGTCGTCTTGAAATGGCCGGCCGACCCCAGTGCGGTGTTCTCAGCCCCGAGGGTCACCTGCGTTGCTGTCGCTCCCTGCACCTTGAACAAACCGGCGTTGCCTCCGCCGTCACCGGTGAGGCCCCAAACTGCCGGTCCGGTTCCACCGGTCATCGCAAACAGCCCCGCACCCGAACCGGCCGTGGTCGCCACGACGGCCGCTTGGGCATTGCTCGCGTTATCTGTGGCGAACGCCGCTGCCGGTGCCGACCCGCTGTTGGTGACCGCGATGCCGGTCTCGTCCGTCGTATTGGTTCCGGCAAACGGCAGCGCCAGCGTTCCACCACCGCCGGGCCCGTCCAGCGCATACAGCGCGAAAGGTGCCGGCGTAATGGGCTGACGCGGCGAGAGAAGGGCCTCCATCTGCGTCGTGGCCACGTAGATCTCCAACCATCGCGGCTCGCCCCGAAAGGCACCCGGACCGAAGTCGAGCTGCGCCGTAAACAGGCCGTTGATGATCTGCGTGCGCGTCTCAACCACCGGACCGATCTGCCGTCCTGCGGTCTCTGCATCCCACAAGGTAAAGGAGAATCGGCCCTCGCCATTGACGGGTCGGTCGTCGTATTTGAGCTGCCCCTGATACGTAAAACCGGCCGAAGGCGCGGCGCTCGCCCGCTCGAACATGACCGCTGCAAACAATATCAGCCCACAAACGCAGATCGTCTTGAAACGTGTATTCATTCGTTCGTTCCCCGTGTCCGGCCTCGCAGAAGAACTCTGCGTCGATCGGTACATCAACCTCGTGAATCGCGAACCCTACCGTGAAGACCGCAGGTGGAGGGCCCAAAGACCCGGCTCATCCATCCACCTTGTTGTGCTCGAACAGAGACGCGACAAAAGGGCGCGGATTGCGCAGAGATCGGGCTCGCTTTTTTCTCGACGAGGATGGGGGGCGCGGATACGCCTGGTTCGCTCCCCAGGAATCCGGCGGGTTATCGGCCCAAATCTCGGCTTCGACGGTAGGCGGCGTCAACGGCGTTCTGGATGCATTCGCCTACGTGACTTTCGGCCATCGAATCAAGGGCGGCCTGCGTGGTGCCGCCGGCGGAAGTGACCTTGTCGCGTAGAACGCGCGGCGACTCGCCGGATTCGAGCATCATACGAGCGGCGCCGAAGCAAGCCTGTTTGGCCAGAATGTCGGCGTGCTGGGAACTGAGCCCGGCCTTCTCGCCCGCAGCGGTCAACGCCTCGACGAAGAAGTAGAAGTAGGCCGGCCCGCTACCGGAGACAGCCGTCACCGCGTCCATCATCGCCTCGTCGTTGATCACGATCGATCGGCCGCCCGCGTCGAAGATACGCTGCGCGCGAAGCAGGTCGACTTCCTTGGCGTGTCTTCCTTTGCAGAGCCCGGCCATACCGGCGCCGACGTGGATCGGCAGGTTCGGCATGGCACGAATGACGCGCATGCGCGGAACGTCGAACAACGCTTCGATGGCGGCGGTGGAAACGCCGGCCATGATGGAGACGATGAGGTGGTCATCGCGGATGACGTCGGCGAACGCCTTACAGACGTCGACGAACTGCTGGGGTTTGACGGCCAGGATGAGAATGTCGCTGTTCGCCGCGACGTGGCGGTTGTCGTCCGTCACCTCGACGTTGAACCGATCGGCGAAAAGGCGCCTCCGCTGCTCGACAGGATCGGAGGCGATGATGCGGTCGGCGAAGAGGATCGTATTCCGCAGGATGCCGTGGACGATTCCCTCGGCTGCGTTTCCTGCTCCGATAACTCCGATTTCATATTGCGTGGTCATGACAATGCCGGTCCGTGTATCCTACCGGGATGCTCCAACTAACGACCGAGCCGGACGCCGTCCTCCTGCCCGTCAAGGTGGTCCCCGGGGCCTCTCGTACCCGGTATCTCGGCGAACTGGACGGGCGGGCTAAACTAGCCGTGGCGGCCCCCCCTGAGAAGGGCAAGGCCAACAAGGCCGTCGTCACTTATCTCGCCGAGATGCTGGGCGTACGCAAGCGGGATGTCGCGGTAGTCACCGGCCTGACATCCTCGCAGAAGGTCATACGCATTGAGGGCGTCGATTCCGACGCGGTCGTCAGCGCATTGCACGACGCGGGTCGATCGGCATAGCTCGTCCGGCCTCGCGTTCTTCATCGCCAACACCCATCACATGCCCGGCCAACAAAAACGCCGCCGCCCAACGCGGTTGGACGGCGGCGGAAGTTCGTGTTTGCGTTGGTACGGCTACTCCTGGTGAAACAGCCCGCCGATCTGCTCGTGCACTTCGAGCGTGTTGATGACGATCAACGACATGTTGTGGGACGTGATGTTGCCCACGGCGGTCGCATTGGCACCTCCGATCCAGGTGTCCGGGGCAATGACCAGCTTGAGCTTATTGACCAATTCCTCAAGTCGTTGTTCGGCTTCCTGCTCGGCCTGCCGCCCGCCCTGCTCTTGTCCACCGCCGCCACCGCCACCGCCGAAAACGGACTGGCCACCGCCACCGCCGCCACCGCCGCCCTGCTGCTGCTGCAGGTCAATCCGTGGTGCTCCCTGCCCCATGTCCGGGACGCGGAAGATAATATCGGTGACATCATAGACGCGGAGGACGAGGTTCCGGTCGAAGTCGGTCTTGGTCGAGATCTTGAGTTTGTTGCCCGTCGCACGGAAGGCCAGTGCATCATCTTCAGAGAGCGCTTGCAGCGTTTCGAGTAGCACTTCTCCGACGTTCGTGTTTCGCAGCTTGAGCGTAACGAATGCATCGCGATCGACGCTTTCGGCGCTCAGTGCGTTCCACCGTGGGAGGATATTAACCAGATCCTCCGACTCGTCTTCCAGCCAATCGACGACTTCCTCGAAGGGCTTCTCGTCCCAGTCCACGCTCTCCACGCGCTTGCTGAGAAACGCGACAGCGGTATCCCGCGCCGGGCGCTTCGCCGCCGTGCCTTCATACAGACTCGCGCGAGTCGAGACCGTTTGGGCCATAGACAGCAGCGGTGTTGCCAGCACCGCGACCAGAGCCGATACGCCAATGTACTTGCCCATTCTCATCGTCCTTACTGAAAGCACCTCGGGTGAGTCCATCGTCCGTCGTTGACCGATTACCGGGCGATTCTAGGCAATGGGGCCGCCGATAACAAATCTGCCCCTCTTTTTTATCGTCCGGAACGGTAGCCTCGGTGAAACGCGAACCGCTCGACACCCGCCGCAGGACCTACGGCTACGCGGATACCGTCCGCCACGGCGATGAGGCTCTTTTGCGTCAGATCCGCACACAGAATATAGCTCTGGGGCCCGTCATGCCAGGCCACAACGCAGGGCGATTCCTTGGCACTGACGACGTATTCCCGCTTCAAACCCTCGACCTTTCGGTCCTCCAGGCCGACTTCCACCTCCACCCAACGCCCTACGGTAAAGAAGGAGAGCATCGTCTCGGACGACGCCGATTGGTAGAGCACGTGCGCACCCGGCCGACCCCGGATACCGCAGCGATCGGCGCCGAAAAACGCGAACCCACCCGCGTCCAGCGACGGCACCAGGACGGCCAGCTGAAGATCGTCGCTGAGCTTATCGGCGATCTGAGGGCAGCTGCGCGGCAAATCGGCGGCGTGATGACCATCGGCGCTGTTGCGAATGCAGCGGCGATGCTGCTCGCGAACGTCCGCCACCAACCGCGCCGGGACGACGGACATCGTTCCATCGGGCGGCGCAACATCAGGGGTCTGGCGCCAGAGCGTGACGATCAAAACCAGCGTCGCCGCCAAGGCGAGTGGAACAACCATATTGCGCCAGGATCGCTGGGGTGCACGAATGTGTCGAGTCGCAGATGGGTCGGGGGAAACAGCCGGCACATCTGCGGATTGGAGAATCTGCTGGCGCAGCGCTTGCGGCGCCTGGATGTTCGCGAAGGAGCGATTCAGCGCCGTCTTGAGCGCACGCACGGTTTCAACTCGATCTCGACAGCCATGACAACCCCGCAGATGCTCACGCACCTGAACCGCCTGCTCTGCGTCCAGCTCGCCGTCCGCGAAAGTATCAAGAATTCTCTGAACGCTGACGCAATCCATCATCCACCTTCTGCGCCTCGGAGTCTTAAGTCACGGGCATAGTCGCCCAACCGTTCGGATAGCTGACGCCGTGCACGATAGAGTCGGCTCATGACCGTTCCCAAAGCGCAACCACAGACGTGCGCGATCTCTTTATAGCTCAGGTCCTCGAAAGCCCACAGCAACAAGACCAGTCGATACTCCGGCTGCAAACCTGCCACCGCCTCCTTGATCTCCTCGTCGAACTGCTCCCAGTCCACGGTATCGAGTGCAAGCGGCTGCGAAGTCGTGCTGCTTTCTTCATCGGCGAAATGGTCGAAATCCACCTCGTCAGGCAGCTTGAACTCGCGCTTGCGCCGGCTCCGCTCGGTGTAGAAGACATTGTGCAGAATCCGGAGCAACCAGGGCCTGGCCCCATAGTCCCGCAGTTCAAACCGATCGAACGCACGAAGCGCTCGCGTAAACGTCTCCTGCGTCAGGTCATCCGCCTCGGCCTCGTTCGACGTCAAGACACGGGCGATCCGATAAACGGCGTCGAGATGCGGAAGGGCGATCTCCTGGAACCGAGCCGAGCTCAGGGTCTCGGTCCCGTCGCCGTCCGATCGGACTTCAGGTTCACTCGAAGCCGTCCCATCTTCTAACACAGGCGCTCCCGCCAATATTCCTACGAACCAGCGATCGTCTCAACGGGGGCGCGTGTGCCCGCGCTTTCGCCTGTACCGCCCCGCAGATCCCCCAGTTATCGGGCGATCGGGCGCTTCGCAGGCAGACAACCATGCCCGGTCGGCACCCCGGCCGAGAGCCAAGCGGCACTGGCACCCGCAGTATGGTGCGGAAAGGGCTGATCGGCAACTGCCGCCTCGGGTCCTGCGAGAAACCTCAGTCGAGCCAAACCGCCGGGCGACCTGTATCGAGACCCTTGGGTGCCCCTCGCTGGCGGAATCCGAAGCGATGGCTACATTGCGTCTATTCCGGTGAGACTTCAAGGCATTCTCGAAGGGTACACGATGAAATCCGGTCGCGTCGAACGCCTGCTGTCGCTGATTCATGCACTCGAGTCCGGTCGATCGCTGACGGCCGAGGAACTGGCGGAAATTGTCGGCGTCTCGCGACGCACGGTATTCCGCGATTTGGGACTCCTCGCCAAAGCCGGCATCGAATACGCCTACGACCATCAGACCCGACGGTATTCTGCCAGGAACACGACGCTGCTGCCACCGGTGACACTGTCGCACGCCGAGACGCTGACCCTGCTTCTGGCCGCCAGGCAAATGAGCGAAGGCGCGACGATGCCGGATCTGGAGGCGGCCGCGTCGGCGGCGATCAAGCTCGAGAGCATGTTGCCCACAGCGGTTCGAGATTATTGTGGTCCGATCGCCAACCGGATGGACATTCGTCCGGATCCGGTTTCCGACGTCGCGTGTATCCGCGAGACCATCGTGGAACTGCAGTCGGCGCTGACAAACCAGCGGAAGGTGACCGTCCGCTACGATTCGTACTTCGACGGGAAGGTCATCGACGAGGTCCTCCACCCCTATCGCCTGGCGCACATTCATCGCGGATGGTATCTCATCGCGATGATGGAGTCGGTGGATCAGGTCCGAACGTTTAAGGTGGAACGCTTCCTGCGACTGCACATTCTCGATGACGGATTTGAAACGGATGCCACCTTCAGCCTGGACGATTACTTCGGAAATGCCTGGCTGATGATCCGAGGCGACCAGTCCTTCCACGTCAAAATACGCTTCCTGCCGAAAGTGGCGGGCAACGTCGACGAAGTGCAATGGCACAAGACGCAACGCACATCCTACAATGACGATGGAGAACTCATCTTCGACGTCGACGTCGACGGAATCGAGGAGATCTCCTGGTGGATACTGGGCTATGGCGACCAGGCCCAGGTGATCGAACCGCCCGAGCTTCGCCGCTTGATGGCGGAGCGAACGGCACGAATGTACGAGTACTACAATCCTGGCGCAGTAGAAGTCGCGGGCGAAGGGATCACTACAGGGTGAGAGCAACCGTTCAACGAGTGCGTAATGCCCGCGTCGAGGTCGTCGGCGAAGTATGTGGCGCGATCGAGCAGGGACTCCTGGTCTACATCGGCGTCGCGCCCGACGACACCGACGCAGACGTCGACTATCTCGTCGACAAGGTCCGCCACCTTCGCATCTTCACCGACGCCCAAGACCGAATGAACCTCGACATCGCCCAGGTCGACGGTCAGGTATTGGCCGTCAGCGCGTTTACCGTTCAGGCCGATGCACGACGCGGACGCCGGCCATCGTTCGACGCCGCCGCAACACAGGAGAAGGCCGCCGCGCTGTACGAACAGTTTTGCACGGCACTGGCCGGCAGCGGCGTGCCCGTGGAACGTGGGTCATTCGGTGACTACATGCAGGTCCACTCAACCAACGACGGCCCGATCTGCATCCTGCTCGATTCGCGACGTGGGTTCTGAGGCACGGACGGACGAGGTCATGGCCCCGTCAAACACCTCGCGCGAGACGACTCGGCACCGTGTTTCTGCTCGAACAGCTCATCCGCTTCTCGAATCTGTCGACCGATGGCCACGTGCGGCGTGTAGCACCGAACGCCGTCGACGATGACGAGAATCCCCTCGTCCGGTTCGAGCTCGCGCGGATCTTCCTCGACCTTCGGCACCTTCATCGGAGCGCGGCCGACGAGGTCTCGAAGCGTCACGATACCCAGCAGAGCGAGGTGCTCAGTGACGACCGGAAGGCACGACACTCGATCCCTCAGCATGATTTCCGTAGCCGCCTCGGTCGTGTCGTCCGCGCCGATCGTCACGAGATCGCGCGACATCACCTGATGCACCCGCCGCTTGAGCGTGTTGAGGTCCTGCCGTCGCTCCATCATCTCGTTGCCGACGAACGGGCTGACAACACGCAGTATATCCCGATCGGACACGACCCCCATAACGCGATCGCGTTCCAGCACGACGACGTGATGGCAGCGGATGCGTTCGAACACCTGCTTGACCTTCAGCAACGAATCGTCCATGTCCACCGTGTGGACCGGGGTCGTCATGATGTCTCGAACGTGCTTGACCGACGGGTCTGTGAGAATGTCCGCCATCGTACCGTGCTCCCTACGCGGGCGTGGGAACCGCGCGCCGCTCCAATAGCTTCGGCCTGCGGAGGAAGGCGCTTGATCAGACCCCCCGAATCCCGTCACCCGCCTGTCGCGTATCCATGCATTTTCGGACCCGACGCAGAACACGTCACCCATCCCCGTCCGACCGTCGCTGCTGCTTGAGTTGGCCCCGCCGGCGCTTGTCATCCAGCCGGCGACGCTTCGACCCAAGCGTAGGCCGCGTCGGTGTGCGAGGCTTGCTCTCCTTCATCATCTCCACGAGCAAGACCATCAACTGCTGCTGGGCCGCCTCGCGATTCCGCGCCTGCGTGCGCTCGCGATGCCTCACGATCCGCAGCCGCCCGTCCCGCGACAACCTCGTGCGAAGCCGCCGGCGAATCCGGTCCCTCTGCCGATCCGACAGCTTCGCACAGGACGCGAAATCAAACAGCAGCGTCACGCGCGTGTTCACCTTGTTGACGTTCTGCCCCCCCGGACCGGGCGAACGCGTGAACTGCAGCTCGATCCATGGACCCAGCGATTCGATGTTCGGCAATCGAGTAGACATGATCTCTTGGAGTATCTTGTGCGCATGATGGAATCGGGTCAACATGACCGGTGAGGAACACGACGCGTACGACTGAGAACCACGCCATGTCCAACGAAACAACCCTCGCCTTTCAAGATCAGGGCGCCGTTGCCCACTGCTTCGGATGCGGCCCCGACAACCAGCAAGGCCTGCAGCTCAAGAGCTTCTGGAATGGCGACGATGCCGTGGCCACGTTCATACCGAAACCGCATCACTGCGGTGGCACCCCCGACATCACCTACGGCGGACTCATCGCCGCGCTGATCGACTGCCACACCTGCAACCTCGCCATCGCCCATCTCTACAAGCTCGAGCAGCGACCCATCGGAAGCGATCCCAAAATCAACTGCCTGACCGCGCAGCTCAACGTCTCACTACTCAATCCCACCCCCATCGACCGCCCCATCCGTCTAACAGCCAGAATCCGCAGCGTCGAAGGCCGCAAGATCTGGGTGGACTGCGACGTGTCGGTCGCCGACACGATCACCGCCCGCGGCCAGGTTCTCGCGATAAAGATGAGGGACAACCCTGCGCCGTCATAGGCCCTGCGGTCGTGAATGTGCGCTGACCGCGTCGCGAGCCCACCTCCCCCTGATCCAGGTCTCTCGCGGCGTATCCACACTGCGCCCTCCGCTCCCGAGCGATCGTTCAGGCGCGAAAGAACGTTCGCTTTATCTTCTGGAAACCAGCCAACCACGACAGTACCATGCACTCCACGGTTCGTGGCAACGGCAATCGTCCTTTGAAAGGGAACGCTGTGAGAGGCTTCGTCGCCCTTTTGATCCTACTGACCATCGGCATCGTTCTCGGAAGCAGGTTCCTCACCAGTACGGCGCTGGGCGATCATGGCCGTCAGTTCGCCATCGCCTTTGGTGCCCCGCAGGGTTCCGTCATGCAGATGCACGTGGGCGTTCCCCCGTTGATCCCCATGGCCGACCCGCCGGACATCTCGCCGACAGGCGTAACAAGATGGACACCCTGGATCGCCGCGCATTTTCAACTCCAAAGTGCGTCCGGAAAGAAGGTGGCCATTCAGAAGATCGGCACAAGCGGGATGTTGGTCGGCTCGAAAGCGGGAGGCAGCCCCGAGTTTGCACTCGCCGCCGACCTCAAGAAGGGCGAATCCTACACGTTCGACTTCGTCCCGGTCCTCGCCAAACCCGAGCGCTATCGATATTCGTTTACCGTGCCAAACGAACCATCGAAAGTGGGCCGACGCAACTTCGACCTCGTGTCAAACTGAGTGGCGTGCCGACCCGTACCGTCGTTGGGCGAAGCCCGAACCGCGGTCTCGGCGTCACTGAGGGTCCGGAATCTGATACAACCCCTGCCCCGCATACTTTAACCGGCCACGCGCAACGAGCTCGTCCCAGATCGCCTTGGGATATTGGTGCGGCGGCGTGATGGCCACAATGCTCGACGACTTACCGCTCGACATCGCTCCGCCGCCCAGACTCGATTCGTCATCGAGACGGGTCAGCTTGAGACGCTTCTTGAACGCCTTCATCGCCCGGCGAAGCTCCTCGGCGCTGGGGGATTCCGGCGACGGTGTCGGCTCGGTTTCAGACATGGGTTCTCACTCCAAAGATCGCGTCTTTCATCGCGATCAGTATACCGCGCGGATGACGGACGACACAAACGCAAAGCGTGTTCAAGAAGGCGGTGACTGAACCGAGCGGGGTGCCCTGCCCTTTGCCGAAGGCACCGGGTGGTGGAAAGACATGCGCATGTTGCGTTCCGGCCGCATCAAGACGTAGGGCAGGTGGTTCTCGCGGGAAAACCGGGAGGTTCACCTGCCACACAAGATCGGTCGAAGTGTGACCCTACTGCAGCGCCCGCTCGACAAACCCCGTATCGACGGTGCCGGCTGCGAATTCAGGGTGGTCCATGACCTTGCTCAGGAATGGAATCGTCGTCTTGATCGGCCCGATTTTGAACTCGTGGAGGCAGCGCTGCATGGCGCGAATCGCCTCAGGCCTCGTGGGGTGGCAGACAATCACCTTCGCCAGCAGCGAATCATAACGCGGTGAGATTCGGCATCCTTCATAGGCGTACGTGTCGACACGGACGCCGAACCCGCCGGGCGGACGGAAACAGTCGATCCGTCCCGCGCAGGGGCGGAAGTTCTCGTCGGGATCCTCGGCGTTGATGCGGCATTCGATGGCGTGCCCGCGAGAACGGATGCTGCGCTGGTTGAACTCCAGCGGCTCACCCGCCGCCACGCGAATCTGGTTCTTGATCAGGTCGATCCCCGTCACACGCTCCGTCACCGGGTGCTCGACCTGAATCCGCGTGTTCACCTCGATGAAAAAGAACTTGCCCTTCGAATCAACGAGAAACTCGACCGTGCCCGCACTGGTATACCCCGCCGCTTTGGCCAGCTTGACCGCCGCATGGCAGAGGTCCCGGCGGGTCCTCGGATCCAGCGCCGGCGACGGCGACTCCTCGATCAACTTCTGATAGCGACGCTGGATCGTGCAGTCGCGCTCGCCCAGATGAACGATGTTGTTGTGCGCGTCCGCGATGAGCTGCACCTCGACATGCCGCGGACGATCGATGTACTTCTCGAGATAAACTTCGTTGTTCTGGAACGCGCCCTGCGCCTCCTGCTCGGCCTGCTTGATCGCCGCCAGCAGGTCCGTCTTGTCGTGAACGATCCGCATGCCGCGACCGCCGCCACCGGCGGAGGCCTTGATCATGATCGGAAACCCGATCTTCGCAGCCACCTTGATCGTCTCGTTGTCGTCTTCCAGAATCCCGTCGCTTCCGGGAACGGTGGGGACCCGGGCCTTCTTCGCCAACGCGCGCGCCGAAGCCTTATCACCGAGCATGCGCATCGCCTCGGCCGTCGGGCCGACAAACTCGATGTTGCACGCTCGACACTTCTCCGCAAACGCGGCGTTTTCGGCCAGGAATCCGTACCCGGGATGGATCGCGTCCGCGCCCGACACCTCAGCCGCCGCGATGATCCGATCACTCTTGAGATAGCTGTCTTTCGGTGCGGGACCGCCGATGCAGATCGACTGGTCCGCCAGGTCGAGATACCCCGAACCCCGATCCTCCTCGGAAAAGACGCACACCGTTTCCACGCTCATCTCGCGACAGGCGCGAATGATCCGAAGGGCGATCTCACCGCGATTGGCAATCAGAATGCGTCGAAACATTGGGCTACAACGTCAACCCGGACGCCCGAAAGGCCGCTCGACCGTGAAAGGTCGACTCGACCGATCGCCCGCCGGGTCGCGAAGGACTACCGAGGGCGAACCCGGAACATCGGCTGACCGTACTCGATCGCGTCCCCGTTCTTGACGAGAATGCGCTCGACGGTTCCGTCGACCTCGGCCTTGATTTCATTGAACACCTTCATTGCCTCGACGATGCAGACCACCGTGTCGGGATGAACATCCGTTCCTGCCTGAACGAAAGGAGGGGATTCCGGATCGGGAGCGGCGTAGAACGTCCCGACCATCGGGGAACGAATCTCCACCAGCTCCGATTCTTCGGATTCGGCGCTCGCCGCCGCCGGTGGCGGAGCCGCGCCCGGTGCACCCGCAGGAGTTGGCGCCCCTGGGGGCATCCGCGCCACCACGACGCCCTCACCAAGGTCGTTGTTGGGACGACGCAGACTCACCTCCACGTCGCCGTCGCGCAACGAGATCTCCGAAAGATCGTTGGCGACCATCATGTCGACCAACAGCCGGATCTTGTCGATGTCGAGCAAGGCTGAAACTCCGCAACGGCGGTCGTGTCCGCCCGATCTGAAACGCGGTCCAGTCAACGAACCGCCCGGATCACCGCGTCTTCTATTCTCGTGCTAAGTCGGCTCATGACGCGACGTCCGGTGGGTGTCACGAGAACGTCATCTTCGATACGAACACCGCCGACACCAGGCAGGTAAATTCCCGGTTCAACGGTAACGACCATCCCCGCCTCGAGCTGCTGCTTCGATCGCCAACTCAGCGAGGGCGGCTCGTGAACGTCAATCCCGAGCCCATGACCCAGGCCGTGATTGAACGCCTCGCGATACCCCGCATCGGCAATCCAATCGCGTGCGATCGCGTCGACGTCACACATGCGTACGCCGGGGCGGATCCCGCGGATCGCACGCTGCTGCGCCTCCAGGACGATCCCGTACACCTCCCCGATCTTTGCGGGAATGCTACCGACGAAGACCATACGGGTCAAATCGCTACAATAACCACCGACAACGGCGCCCCAATCGAACAGAATCGCGCTGCCCCGCTTCACCTTGCGGCGACCGGGATGAGCGTGGGGCAACGCCGCGTTCGGACCTTCCGCACAGATCGTCGGAAACGACGGGCCCGAAGCGCCGCGACGCTTCATTTCATATTCCAACCGCGCCGCCATTTCCAACTCGGTCTGGCCGACGCGAATCGTCGCGCGCATCGCCTCGAACGCCTCTTCCGCGTTGCGCAGGGCTTTGCGCATCACGCCGAGTTCGTCCGGTTCTTTGTAACAGCGCATCTCCGCGAGAATCGGCGGCGCGCTCTTGAGCGTTCGGAGCTTGCCGAGCTTCTGAATCTCCTTGAAGGTGTCGACGCTCATGGAATCCGTCTGAACCGCCAGGGACGTCACCTTGAGCGCCCGGCAGACCGTGGCAATCTCCGGATTCAAAAGCCCGCGACGCATCCACTTCTTCGCCCACGGACATTCCTGGTTGATGGATTCGTCGAAACGACCGTCACTGATCAGGTGGACGCCGCTCGGCGTGATCAACACCGCCGAATCCTCACCGGTGAATCCGCACAAGTAGAAATAGTCGGCCGGGTTCGTGATCAGATACGCCCCGACGCGCGCCGCCTTCATCCGCTTTCGACATCGTTTCAGTCGACCGGCGATCGTAGCTGAGGGCTTGTGCTTCTTCGTTGCAGCCATCTCTTCGAGTCCTCCATCCAAGACCGGGAGTCGTGAGCCATAACGTTCCGACGACCGTGGCAAGGCGCCGCGCCGCCTCGTCGCTACATGATCCGGGCTGAAAGGCGCCGTGTCAAAACCGGGGCATCCCCCCCCCGCCCGACCCGCTTGGTGTGACGGGCAGAGCGGCTGGGCAGCCCAGGCTTGCATCGCTGCCTCGCTTCGGATAATCCGGGGTGATCTCGATCACAGGAAGCGAAGGTGAATTGCATGAAGTGTGAAACGGCACGGATCGGACCGGTGACCGTAGGCGGCGACGCGGGACTGGCGCTGATCGCAGGCCCTTGCGTGATGGAAAGCGAATCGCACACCCTCCACATGGCCGATGCGATCAAGTGCGTCTGCGCTCATCTCAACTTGCCGTTCGTCTACAAGGCCAGCTTCGACAAAGCCAACCGATCCAGCATCAAGAGCTTCCGTGGCCCCGGCCTCGAAGAAGGTCTCGCCATTCTCGATCATGTCAAGAAGACGCTCGACGTCCCCGTGATCTCCGACATTCATGAACCCGCCCACGCCGCCCCCGCCGGCGAGGTCCTCGACGCCCTGCAAATCCCCGCCTTCCTCTGCCGGCAAACCGACCTGCTCGTCGAAGCCGCCAAGACGGGAAAATGCGTGAATGTAAAGAAAGGGCAATTCATGTCGCCGCCGGAAATGACAAACGTCTGCCACAAGTTGCGCGAGGCTGGCTGCAACAACCACTTGCTAACGGAACGTGGCACTTTCTTCGGCTACAACCGACTCGTGAACGACATGACCGCCATTGAGCAGATGCAGGACTTTGCACCCGTCGTGTTCGACGCCACCCATAGCTGCCAGCGACCGGGAGCGGCGGGAGCGATGAGCGGCGGAGAGCGACAGTTCGTTGGCACACTGGCACGAGCGGCCGTCGCCGCCGGTGCCGACGCCCTGTTCATGGAAGTACACGACGATCCCGATCACGCCAAGAGCGATCCGGCGACGGTCTATCCGCTCGATCAACTTGCCTCGCTTTTGGAACAGCTTCTGGCGGTCGCCGGCGCCGTCGGCAAACGCCTGTGACGCAGACCCCGTCCATGAAACAACTTTGTGCGCGCGGCGGTGGTTGGTTGGTAAAGGCCTCGGCGGTACCATCCCCTTCGATAAAGTGAGAGGGGGCAAAAGGGGCTCGGTTCATGCGAGGTATCTTCCTGCGACGTTTTTGTGGTTGCCTGTGTTTCGGCGCGATGCCGGCGGCTGGTGTGGGTGCGACAGCGTACGCCGAGGAGGACGGGCTGCACATCCGAACGTCACGGGTCACGGGACGGGCATCGTTCGTCACACCCGCAAACGGCATGGCGATCCCGACGGCGGCGACGCCCGGCGATCCGCGCTCCGTGGCTCGGCGATTTCTCGACGCGCACGGTCACCTGTTCGGTGTTGCAGACCCGGCCCAAGAACTTGTCCTCGATCAGGTCGACACGGATCCACTCGGTTTCAAGCACACCACCTACCGCCAAGCCTACAAGGCCATCCCGGTCTTCTCGGGCATACTGAAGGTGCATGAAAACGCGACCGGCGACGTCGTCGCAGCCAACGGCGACGTCTATCCGATCGTCTTGAAAGGCCAGACAAGTCCGACACTCACGATGGGCGGCGCCCTGAAGGAACTCTGGGACGAGATCGGCGATGGATCGGCGGCCGTGGAACGCGGTGAGCTTGTCATTGTGGATCCCGGTTGGTACGGCGATCCGTCGCGCGGCGCGCGCCTGGCCTATCATATCGTCGCGACCAGTCTTCTTTCGCCGACCGCGATGGGTGATACACCGGTGCCCATGCGAGAGACGTTCTTCGTAGACGCCCACACCGGTGCGGTGCTCGACCGTTGGTCGATGATCTACGATGCCAGGGATCGCCAGGTCCATGATGCGCATGCCGGCACCAACTGCTGCTTTCCCAGGACCGACGCCGGATGCGACGATGAAGACTGCGAAGCCGTGATCTGCGAGCGTCGACCGTCCTGCTGTGACGACCAATGGACCAGCGTGTGTGCAGCGCGGGCTGCCCATTTTTGTGGAACGACCTGTCTGCCCGGAACGCTGGCGCGATCGGAGGGTGATCCACCGGCCGGGTTGGCGGACGCCGATGCGCTCTACGACTACCTGGGCGATACCTACGACTACTTCTTCCGTGCGTTCGGTCGAGACAGCTACGACGATCAAGGGGGACCGATCATCACGACCGCGAACTCGATCGCTGTCGGTTGTCCCAACGCAGCCTGGATCAGCGAGTTCAATCAGTCACTGTTCTGCACGGGCACCGTCGCAGACGATCTCGTCGCCCATGAATATGTCCACGCGCTCACGGAACACACGGCGAATCTGATTTATCAAAACCAATCCGGCCAGTTGAACGAGTCCTATTCCGACATCTTCGGAGAGCTCGTCGATCTCTTTAACGGCGACGTGTCGTTTCCCGGTCCGGCGGGGGGGGCCGCGTGGCCCACGCACGGTAGCGGACCCGGCTACGATGTACCCAACGCGCCGCGTACCACCTGCAGCGACGGGCGCAATGATTATCCCGACGGCGTGCGTTGGATGATCGCGGAAGACTCGACCGCGTTCGGCGAAGCCATCCGTGATATGTGGGATCCGACCTGCCTCGGTGACCCGGACTTCGCCGACAGCTCCCTGCAAACCTGTAGCATCATCGACGCCGGGGGCGTTCACAGCGGTAGCGGTATTCCAAACCACGCCTTCGCACTTCTCACCGACGGCGGATCGTTCAACGGATACACGATCGATGGAATCGGCCCGATCAAAGCCGGTGCGGTGTGGTACCGCGCGCTGACGACCTACCTGATCGTCTCGTCGGATTTCGACGAGGCCTACGCCGCACTGGTCCAGGCGGCCAGTGACCTCGTGGGAACCTACCCCAACGACCCGCGGACCGGTCTGCCGTCAGGCGACGTCTTCACCACCGAAGATGCAGCCAACGTCGATCGAGCCCTGCAATCCGTAGAAATGAACAGCGTCGGCCGCTGCGGGGCGACCGTGGCGGTGCTCGAATCCGCCCCCCCGGCCATCTGTGCCAACCCCGTGACATTGATGGCCGACGACTTCGAGGACACCCCCCTCGCCTGGACCGTTTCGAACGAGGGCGCGTTCGGGCCGCCGAATCCGTATGACTGGGTGCTCACGGAAGAGGCGCTTCCGCTGGGGCGGGAGGGGGTGGCGTGGTACGCGGCGGATCCGGGGATCGGCGACTGTGTTCGCCAAAACGAATCGGCAATCCACGTTCTGGTCAGCCCCGAGGTCGTTCTTCCGGATGAGGGAGAGTTCTTCTACCTGCGGTTTACCCACTACATGGAAACGGAGCCGGGCTGGGACGGGGGCCGGGTGAGTCTTCGGGTGAACGGCGAGGCTTGGCGCAGCGTTCCGCGCACGGCGTTTGAGTACAACCCCTACAACACCGTTCTGCAGAAGCCGTCGGTACACAACCTCAATCCGCTGGCGGGCAAGGACGGGTGGTCCGGCGTTGGTGGTCGATGGGGGACGTCGGTGGTTGGTTTGAACCGCCTGGCATCCGCGGGGGATCGCCTCGAAATCCGCTTTGACTTCGGCAAGGATGGTTGCGGTGGGGGGTTGGGGTGGTTCGTGGATGACGTGGTCGTGTATATGTGCGGTGACTGCAACCGCAACAACGTGCCGGACCATCGCGATTTTCACTTCACGGCGGCCACGGAGTCGGCGGGAAACATCGGCAGCGGTTCCCCACAGGCCGTCACCGTCGAGTTGCCTCCGCGCGCCGAAGGTGACGTGACGTTGACGTTCCGTGCGCAGGCGGATGTGAGAGCGCTGGACGAGTGGTTGGCGGTTCAGCTCAACGGCCAGCGCCTCGGCCGCGTGTTCGAAAGCGGCGCCGCGGACTGCGCATTTGCGAGTGACATCGACACGTTGGTTCTCTCGGCGGACCGGTTCAACGAACTGGTGGGTGGGTCGGACGCGGTTTTCACGATCTCGGCGTCGGACACAGTGAGCCCGGTGCAGTGCAATCTTCGGACGTTCGTCACGATGTCGCTGGCGTATGAACTCGCTCATCGTGATGAAGACGGCAACGGGATTCCCGACGAGTGCGAAGGGTGCGGCGTCAGTGAGTCTGCTTCCGCTGAGTTGGCGCTTGTGGCCAAGAACCGCTATGTGTCGTTTGTGCCTGGAAGTGCGGGTCGACACACCGCCCTTCGAATGATGGTCGTCGATATGCCGCCGACGCATGCTGAGCTGATCGGGCGGGAACTGTGGATCGGTTCGCCGCAACGCATCAGCGAGCTTCCCGGCCGCGCGGACGATGCACCGCCCACGATGAACGGTGCGTCGCTGACGTGCGAACCGGCGTTTGCCGACTGGGGATCGCTGGGGATGGTGCATATCTTCGACGAGTGGATCGTACCAGGCGGTATCTTTGAGGTTCGCTCCGTGGATCTGGCCTGCGGGGCGGATAGCGCGTCGATGTACTCCGCTTCGTTAACGGTTACGACCGGTGTGTGGGGTGACGTGGCTGGAATCTGCGGCGACGTGCCGTGCGGGCAGCCGGACGGCGTCGTCGACGTTACGGATGTCGGGGCTGTGCTCGATAAGTTCCGTGACGCGCCTGGCGCACTGCCCAAGCCGCAGACCGACCTGGCCGGTCGCGCGCCCAACGCGATTGTCGATATTCTCGACGTTGTTGTCGTGACGGACGCGTTTCGCGGATCGGCGTATCCGTTCGCGGGCGACGCTGCGCGATGCACGGAGTAGTCGAATGAACCTCGATCCCGTCTTGTCATCATCGCACCCACCGCGGAAGAGGGCGGCGGTCCCAGCGCGCTTCTTGCAGGCGATCCAAGGGCGCTATTGACGCGCACCTTCACTTTGGCGCGTCCGTTGACGCGTACCTCTTGGCGATGAAGCTCCAGCCTGGTAAGCGTTCGCAAGACTGCCGTGAATTTGGCGCGCCGAACGAGGTGAGCCCGCAAACCGTGTTCGGGTTGCGCGAAGGCACTATGGTTGCTGATGTTCGCCTTTATGATCGAAGGCAAGCGCTTCTGGGGCGCGGGCTTTCCGGGTGGCGATCGGGAATCAAGCACGATTGCAGCAAAGTCTTCGAGCTTGTTCGGTGTGGCAGCGAGTACACCAACGGGCTGGGCGAACGTGTTGATGTTGAAGGGGAGGTTCTGTTCCCGTTACTGAAGAGTTCGGACGTCGCCAGAAATCGACTCCCGCGCAAGTGGCTGCTCGTTCCCCAGAGAACGATGGCGGCATCGCCCGCGGATCTCCAACGCTTTGCACCCAAGGCGTGGAAATACCTCGTCGCGAACGATCTGCGCTTGGCGCAGCGTGGCAGTTCGGTCTATCGCAATCGAGCGCCCTTCTCTATCTTCGGCGTCGGAGATTATTCCTTTTCTCCATGGAAGATTGCCATCTCCGGCCTGTACAAGAAGCTCGAGTTCAGGATGGTCGCTCCGTTTCACGGACGTCCGGTTGTTCTGGACGACACCTGTTACATTCTTGGGTGTAAGTCTGAGGAAGAATGCAGAACGCTTTACGAACTCGTACAGTCAGAGCCCGCACAAGAGTTTTTGTCGGCGTTCATATTCTGGGATGCAAAGCGGCCCATCAAAGCGCAGATCCTGAATCTTCTTGACCTTGCGGTCCTTGCTCGAGCGGAAGGTCTTGCGTCTGATGTCGTGCGAACTCTCGCAGAACGGCAGCTCGTGAGGTACGCGGACGGTGCACATCAACAACTGCTGTTCAGTGAGGACACTCAGGAGCACGCTCGTTCACACAGCGACGCCGGCGAGCGGTACATTCTCGAAGGGCTGGAACGACGGAAGCATCGTACCCGACCTACCGCGTCGAGGGCGCGCCTCAACTCGAACGAACGACGGTGATGCGGCTGGAACACACCCTGAGCCTACGTGCCACTCTGCCGGCACCTGAAGGTAGCCTGTACCGCGGCCTCTACGCATGACTTCCACGCACGCATTGAGCGTCGCCAGGGTCGCACAGCCAAGAGATCCCCGTCTTGAAAGGGAGGAGGCGAGGGGCGCCGACCGCAAGGCGCGTCAGTCGCCGGGGACGTTCATGGCGAGGATGGCTTTGGATGCGTCCTTGGCGAAACCGTCTCGGCAGCCTTCGGAACAGAAGTGCATCTTGTATCCCGCGGCTTTGAGCGCGTGCTCCGCGGATCCGTCCATACCGAGCGAGCAGGCGCCGCACTTGGACACGATGTGGTCTTCTTTTCCGTCGACGAGGTCGGCCTTGGCAAGGACGGCCTTGACCGCGACTTCGTCGGCTGCACCGATCTTGGCGACATTCTTCGCATCGGGGATCGTAGGTTCTCCGGTGACTTTCGGTGCGGGTTCTTCCTTGCGACATCCGAGCGAAACGGCAAGAAGCACGGCGGCGGTCAGGAACACGGAACAGGAACGGGTCCAAGGGGTGTTCATCGGAGTTTCTCCTTAAGGTCCAGCACAGATTGAACGGACGGCAACCACGGCCGTGGTGGTGCGGCGGAGGATTGTACACGAAACGGGAGGCATGACTTCCCTTGATCGGTGAAAACCTGTCTGGCGGTGCAAAAAAACGGCCCGCCCCGCTCGAGGGCGGGACGGGCCAAAACTTGTTTGCTGCCGAAGACAGCATCGTCTGCTGCCTACGGCAGCCTACCTATGCTACAGCTCACGGATCACCTCCTTTTAAAAGCGGGAAACCCCGATCGGTTGAGCGCGCTGCACTCACGCCGACGGCCTAACCCATTCTGCGTATCGTCATACGCAGACCCGACGAAAGCCCGAAAACCGTGATCCTTGTCGGGCGTCCGGTAGAGCTTTGCCCTGCTCCCTTGGAGATGCCCAATTCCACCTCGTTCGGGAAGGGCATCGGCTCTACGGTCCTATTCTACGCGGTTTACCCCCCTTGGGTCAAGGTTACGTAAGCTCTTGCATCGAGCATCCGATATATCAACTCGGTGGATGGTTCGTCTACTCCAAGTGGTCATGCTATGTCCGATAGAAACGATCCGGAAGTTGCTGTTGTCGGTTGTGGGGTCTCGCATCCTGAGCTGCTTGAAATCTTGAAGAAGAGGTTCCAGGCGTCGGCTGAGGTTCGGCGGGGCGTGTGTCTGCTCAACGCCGGACAATACCGTGAGGCGGAGTCGGCTTTTCAGGGGGCGCTCGATTTCGGATGCGTGGACGCATCGCTTCCATCCTATCTGGCGGCGGCGCTATGGGGGCAGGGGCATCGCGAAGCGGCGACGGACAAGCTCTCCGGCGTGCTGACGGAGAACCCGGATCATGTGGTGACACGGACGCGACACGCGTTGGCTTTGTGGTCGGACGGGAAACCGGAAGACGCCATGCGGTCGTTGCGAGAGGGTATTGCGGAGAATCCGGAGTGCGCGGAGCTGCACTTTCAGCTCGGAACGAAACTGACGGCGCTGGAGCGTTATGAGGAAGCGGAGCTTCGCTTCACGCAGGCATTGAGTATCGACCGCGACCACTGCGAGGCCCGGGTGAGTCTTGCGTTGTGCTGCGGTGTGCGAAGCGCGCCCGGCGAATCGCTGGCGCAGCTGCAGCGGGCGCAGGCTGTTCGTCCGCACGACGCGCGGATCGGTTTGCTCCTGGCCCAGGCGGCTCGAGCAGCCCAGCAGCAAGGATGCGCGGTTCACGTGCGATCTCGGATGGTGGAGGAGGATCCGGTCGGCGACGAGCAAGGTCTCGACGAGTTGTCGCGCGTGATCGCCGCGGACCCCGACTTCGTCGATGCATTCCTGGCGATTCCGGTCGGCGATGTGGACGAGAAGGTCTTCGTCATGTTGTTGAAGACGTTGGAGAAGGCCCTGGAGCGCCAACCGGAGCACGCCGAGTTTCACTATCACTGCGGTCGCGTTTTGGATCGACTGGGTCGCTGCGAGGACGCGATCGATCACAACGAGCGTGCGGTCGGAATCGACCCGAAGTTCATTCGCGCGTTGATCGAGCTGGGCAAGCTCTACCGGAAAACGGATCGCATGGCCGACGCGACGACGCGGCTCGAGCAGGCGATCGCCGCCGGTGCCGAGTATGCGGACGTCTATTACTTGTTGGGCAATCTCTATCGCGACCTCGGACTCGTGGGCCGCGCACGAAGCGCCTATCGCCGGGCGCTTCTACTCAATGATCGGTATTCCGCTGCGATGGAAGCGTTGAACGCGCTTCCGGTGTAGCGATCCGAGGGGTTAATGTCGCATCTTCTCGAGATTCTGGGACGGGGGTTCGTGGCTGAGCTGGCCGCGGCCTTTCGTGCGCTCCTTCAGGACGACGGGTCTACGTCGACAACGGAGCTCGAGGCGCGCGCTCGGCGCGAGCCGGATCGCGTCGATCACCATCGGCATCTAGGCATTCGGCTGCTGAAGGAGGGTCAGTACCGTCGCGCGCAAGAGGTGTTCCTGACGGTTCTCGACCAAGATGCGGCGGACCGCGTTGGCCGACTGGGTCTGGCGTGCTCACTGGATGAGGTCGGTCAGACGCGTGCGGCGGTTGAGCAGCTTCAGATCGTCCAGCAACAGGATCCCGAGGACGCGGCGACGTGGTTCGCACTGGGCTTCTGCCAGGAGAAGCTGGGCGACACCGATCACGCGATTGTCTCCTACGAATCCGCCTTGGACTTCTCACCACAGCTTCGTAACGCGCACGAAAGGCTGGCGGCGGTCTATTTGAAGCTCGACAACGTCGACATGGCGATCACGCACTATGAGCATCTTTGCTGGTGCGAGCCCGACGATTTGCCGGCTGGTTTGACGTTGGCGGCGCTCTACCTTCGCGCGAAGCGTTACGCGGATGCGGTTCGCCAGTATGAATACATCATTACGCTCGATCCGGACAACTGGGAAGCGCAGGACGATCTCGTCGCGGCGTGCGCCGAGGCGGGCCGGTATGAGGAAGCGGTCGAGCATCTCTCGATGCTGATCGAGCGACGTCCGCAATGCGCGGATCAGCATCTTCAGCTCGGCGATCTCTTCACGAAGCTGGACCGCGTGGATGACGCGATGCAGGCGTATGCGCGCGCGATCGAACTCAATCCGGATTACCTGGAGGCGACGGTCAAGGCCGGTGCGGCGCAGTTTCGCGGCGGGGAGTATGTCGAGGCGGCTCACTACTTCAACCGGGCGATCGAGATCAATGATCGCGTGCTCAGTGCCTACATCGGTCTGGGCGTGGCGCAGCAGGCGATGGGGAACACGGATGATGCGCGCGCGACGCTGGCGATGGCCGCAGACATCGAGCCCAACAGCACGGTCCTGTTCAGTGAGATGGCGCGCATCCAGCTCCAGGTGACGGCGGCGGAGCAGGCGCGGAAGTACCTTTCGCCGCAGGCGATTTCGGCATCGCCGAACGGGCCGGCGACCGACCCAGTTACGACGCTGGTCCAACAGCAGGCAGACAATCTTCGTTCCGCCATCCGCCGTCATCCCAATCACGCGGACCTGCACTATCGGCTGGGGCTGCTCCTTCGGCAGGAAGGGGATTTGCCCGGGGCGATTGAATCGTATCTCGCGGCGGTGGCGATCAACCCGCAATACTACAAGGCGTTGATCAAGCTGGGGCTCGCGCTGCACGAAGCCGGCCGGTTGGACGAATCCGCGGAGGTGTTCAAACGTGCGCTGGGGATTGACCCGGAGTCTGTCGAGCTGCACTATCAGCTCGGTTTGATCTTCGCCGATCGCAACGAGTTTGCTCTTGCGTTGGAGCGGTTCGAGCACGCAGCGGATCGGGCGCCGCAAGAGATGGACTATATCGCGAACATCGCTTTGGCGCTGCAGAACATGGGTCTGGTCGACCGGGCACAGGCGAGTTGGCAGACGCTGTGTGAAGTGGCCCGGGAGACCCAGGATCTCGCCCCGCTGCTCGATTTTGGGCAGCGCTGACCCCTCTCTCGTTCCGTCGTCTTGTATTGGATTGCGCGCAGGAAAGCCCGCCCCCATCGGCGGATGTACTTCTTGCCGACGGCGCGCGTTATCGGAAGATGGCGATGTGGGGTGCTCTAGATCGGCGGGTCGTAGAGAATCCCCGCCGAACGGGAGCCGTTGCCACCGTCGTGGCCGACTTGTGCCTGAAGGGTCTCCAGCTGCCCCTGCTTGGCTTGAATATCGCGTTGGAGCTGGGTCAGCAGCCCGTGCATTTCGCCCCGGAGTGCTTCGTCGCCCACCTTGTGGAGGTTCCGGAACAGTTGATCAAATGTGTTTCCCATCGCACGCCCCCGGCCTATGTGCCCTGTCAGAGAGTTCGTCTTCAATCATCCAGCTTCAGGTGAGCGTACGATATCGATTTGCGGTTGAGACGTCGGTAGAAACACGGCGGTAGGACATTCGAGCTTATCAGACGAACGGGCCGGCTCCGGGATTCCTCCGACCTACAAGTTCACAACGGGTCGTCGGGATCAGCACCCACAGGCGTTGTCTTGGAGGCATTTCCGGGGCGAGTCGTCTCAGGAACAACCTTCTGTACGTCTGGTCCGGTCTCACGCGTGACCCGCCTTTCCGCAAAGACCCGCAATGGGCGGCCGGTACGGCCACTGACTGTCTCCCAGTACACACATTGTGGCCAGTGTACAACGGGGATAGTATATCCCTCCGGCTCATCGATACGTGGTAAGTTCTTCGTTGGGTCAGCGCCTTCATTCTGAGAGTCTTTCAAGGAGAATGGCGATGCGGCATTCACGATGGCCGGGCATTCTGGTCGGTACAGGGGCGACATGGATGTGCGTCGCCGGCGCCGGCGCGAGTGAGATCCAGTGGGTCGAATCTTATGCTGAAGCCAAGAAAACGGCCCGGCAGCGCAACACGCTGATGATGGTGGACTTCCATGCGGACTGGTGAGGATGGTGTAAGCGGCTTGACAGCGACACCTTCAGCGACGGTCGCGTCATCAAGCTGTCGGAACAGTTCGTTCCGGTGAAGATCAATTGCGATAAAGATCCCGACACCGCCGCGACGTTCAACGTTCGTAGTCTCCCCACCGTTTTGTTCGTGACGCCAAACGGACAACGCGTCAGCAAGATTTCCCGATACCTTCCACCCGCAGCATTTGCCGACAAGCTTCGCGATGTCATCAGGACGCACCGTGGGTTCGCTGCGATCGAGGCGAAGTTCAAGGCGGATCCGACGGATACAGAGGCGGGCGCTCGACTCGGCGCCGCCTACGCCGGTAGCGGTCAGGCGAGTATGGCCAGAAAGGTCATCAAGAGGCTCGAAGCCGTCGACCCCGACAATGAGTCAGGCCACCTCACCGAGGCCTACCTGGCCATGGGTGAACATTACCTCGATGTGGAGGAGCGGCCGACCAGCGCGATCCGCTGGTATACCAAGGCGGTTCAGCGCGGGCGCAAACCATCGGCGGTAGCCGTCGCTCGCTACCGGATCGGTATGGCCTACTTTCTAGGCCGCACCAAGCACGCGACACGGGCCAGGAGGTTCGGCAAGAAGCTGCGTTCCGCAAGGGCGGCGATCGACGATCTGATGGCCATGAACGACGTTCCCGAGGACCTTCGGCTGCAGGCCGACGATCTGGCACAGCAGATCCGCGAGGAGCTGGCCGAACACGAGAAACAGAAGAAAGGAAGGTGAACGCCGGCGGCGACGAATGGACCTTCGCCTGTCGTGTGTCCCTTGACAAGGGTTCGGGCTCGGGGGTATAGACACGCACGGCGTCGGCATGATGCCCGACGCTCTTGACAACTGAATAGGTGCGATTGCCGGTGTCCGTTCTGAGAACGGGCGAATAGGGAAGGTGGTGCGAATCCACCGTGGACCCGCCGCTGTGATCGGGGACGAACGCCACGAAAAGACCATTCGTGGATCGGGTGCGTTGCCTGCTTGGCAACGTGCTGATTCGCGGAGAAGGCGTGGTTAGTAGGATGATCCGTAAGCCAGAAGACCTGCCGGTGATCGCTGCTCGATGACGTGGTGCCCTCGGTGACGGGCGTCGACGTTCAGTGCCGGCCTGGGTCGCACAGACCCCCGGTAGCGAGATTCGGGCGGTCGGCTTCCGTTCCCTGTTTATGTTCGAATGAAGTCGATTCCCCGCGGCTCCGCGCACTGAATCCCGGTGTTCGCCACTTTCGACGCACCGGGTTTTTTTGTGTCCTGACGGTCGCCAGTGGCGAGGTTTTCGCTGCGATCGTCGGAAGGAGTCTGCCATGGATGCTTGCGGTACGAAGGTCGGTGGTCTGAGGGTTGGTCGCGGTTTTCTTATCGGTAGGGCGGGTGCTTCTGTTTGCGTGGGGCTCTTGGCCCTGATGCTCAGTGGGGTCTCGGTGCGGGCGGACGCGTTCGAAGCGTATCAGCCAACGCGCGTGGTATCGTTGCCTGCAGGGTCGGGGCCTTTCGATACCCTGGGGGATGGTCGCCTTGTCACGTTGGTCGGCGGAGATGTGTACGTCGAAACGGCTGTCGCATCGGGCAGTTTTGCTCTCCTGGGGAGCCTTCCATCCGCGGACGTGCCTTCGTTCGGAGCGGCCTTTCTTCGTGTATCTCCGGACGGCAGGCGGATCGCGGTCGGCAATTCCGGTGGTGCCAGCTTCTCAGATTACCAGGTCGGCGTGTTTGAACTCGCGTCGCTTGGCGGGTCTTGGTTGGCTGCGAATCACTTCGACGCCGCATGGGTCGACAATACGTCGCTGGCGATGACGGCTGGGTCCTTCGGTTTTCCTTCGGTTGTCACCGTGCTCGACGTCAACAGCGCGGATCCGTTGAATCCGATCAATCCGACGATCATCAACAACATCGGAGGGGCCTCGGCCGGCGTTGTGGTCGACGCAGCGGGCAACCTGTATACCGGCAACGGATTCACATTGGGCGGCCCGAGTGGAACCGGGGCGGTCAAAGCGTTCCACCAAACCGTGTGGGGTACGGCGCTGAGCAGCGGGGTCCCCATCGATTTCGAGGCAAGCGGTACGCTGGTCGTCGACATCCTCTCAGCCTCACCCCTCGGGTTCGACGGCGAAGGCAACCTCTTCGTCGGAGGCGGCGATGTAGCGCCTGATGCCGACTTCGTGGCACTCGTGCGAGCCTCGGCGGTGGCTGCGGCGCTGGGTGGATCCGGTCCGGTCGATGGCAACGACCCGTTTCAGGTGCGCGTACTCGACCCGATCACGACGAGCGCATTCAATTTCTATACGGCTGGTCGAAACCTCGCTACCGGCGAACTCTATGCGCGCGACTTCGGCGACAACATAGTCTATGTCTACGGCGTTCCAATGACCGTTCCCGCGGCGTCGCAATGGGGGCTGGCGGCCATGTCGCTCGTCATGCTGACGGTCGGAACGGTGATGATTCGGCCACGCCTTTGCCCCGCGACGATGGGAGGCGGATCATGACGCTCGCCGCGCCATCCATGTCGGGTCTCCAAGCGAAGGAGCGATTGGCGCGTGCTTTCCGGAGGGGGATCAACTGCGCATGGTTGTTCGTCGCCGCCGGCCCCGTGATGGCAAGTCCGTTTGCCACCGTCGTGTACGAGTTCGCGCCTGCGCCCGGTCAGTTCGTCAATCATGCCGAGTTCAACCGTCCGTCGAAAGCGCTGGGGGCGCCGGTCGGCGGGGGGCTGCGTGCGGCGGACAATACGTCCGTCGTGTCACTCGGTGGATTCGGCGGTTCGATCACCCTGGGCTTTGATCACACCGTCGAGGATGATCCGCTCAATCCGCTGGGCATGGACGCGATTGTCTTCGGCAATGCCTTCTACGCCGGCGGCAACCCCAACCGTCACTGGGCGGAGTGCGCCACGATCGAGATCAGCCGTGATGCCAATGGAAACGGGCTGGCGGATGATCCATGGTATCTGATCGCGGGTTCACACATCGCTGTCCCGGCTGACCACCGGTTGATCGCAACCTGGGACGACGATACAGGCGACTCAACGTTTCCGCCCGAGCAGCGCTCGTGGATTCCACCGGGTTCGTTTGGTGTCTGGCAGACCCAAGGTTATGTGCTGCCGGCTGAGATCTTCGGAACGATACCGCTTGTTAATCCGAGTGCTGATCTGACGGTGGAAGCGGTGTTCGGTTACGCGGACTATTCGCCGACCCTTCCTCTCGGCGAAGGCGCTGCTGATGGGCTCATCGATACGATGTCGATCCATGCCGCGACGGCGGTGTTCTACACGAAACCGGACGATCCATTTGAGGTCGGCGTTTCGGAGGGCTCCGGCGGAGGCGACGCGTTCGACATCGCGTGGGCGGTGGATCCGGCAACGGGCCTCGCGGCGGGAATCGCAGCTTTCGACTTCATCCGCATCACTTCGGCTGTCAGCGTAGAGCCGAGCCTTCTGGGCGAGATCTCCACTGAAGTGGAGGCGGTGTCGGACGTCGCGCCCGATCCGTTCGGTGATGTGGACTTAGACCGGGACGTGGATCTGTTCGATCTGGCAGAGCTGCAAACGTGCTTTGGCATCGGACCAGCCGGGGGTACCGAGTGTGAAGTCTTCGACCGTGGACCGGACGGCGTCGTCGACCTCGCGGACGCAACCACAATTCTTGGCCGAACCACCGGTCCGCGCATGGCGGAGTAGGAGGACCATGATCGTACCCCGCAACCGCACACCGGCGTTCACGCTTGTCGAACTGCTCGTGGTCATCTCGATACTCACGCTGCTGCTGGCTGTGCTGCTGCCGGGGCTGGCGGATGCGCGCCAGCAAGCGCGTCGCACCGTGTGCGGTTCGAACATCCGCCAGATTGCGGGAGCAAACAACCAGTATGTGTTCGACTCGAGTGGGGTCTACGTTCCCGGCGCGGCGGCGTTTCTCCAGAACCTCCAGCGATGGCACGGCCGGCGCGATGACATCCAATCCGCTTTCGAGCCTTCCCGCGGTCCGCTGCGCCGGTATCTCGGCACGGATCGAGGGATTCGGGCGTGCCCTACCTTTGTGCCAGACCGCGCCGGGTTTGAGTCCGGTTGCGGAGGCTACGGTTACAACAACGCGTACATCGGCGTTCAAACGGTCTCGCGCGGGACCCGTGAATCCTTCGTCACGAGTGACCGTGCCGGGGTCTACGCCGCGAAGGTCAAACGCCCGGCCGAAACCATCATGTTCACCGATACCGCGTTCGTGAATAGAGGGCTGATCGAGTACAGCTTTGTCGAGCCGCGATTTCATCCGCAATATCGAACGCGCGCCGACCCCAGCACGCACTTTCGCCACGCCCGGCAGGCGAACGTCGCCTGGTGTGACGGCCATGTCTCTTCCGAGCGCCCCACGTTCTCCTGGTCGAGCGGGTTCTACGAGGGCGACCCGAAGCGGTTCGATATCGGCTGGTTCGGCACGTTTGACGATAACCGCCTCTTCGACTTGCCGTGAAGACCTGCTATCATCGGCGCGCGGGTGACTACATCCTCCAGGAGGCAGACGATATGCGACGACTTACCGTGTCTTTGATTCTGTTGGTTTTGAGCGCGTGTGCAGCGACCGAAAGACGCCAGCCAGCCGTATCGCGAGGCGACGCCCAGCGCGTCATCGCCGACCCGGGATTCCTCGAACAGTACGCCGCGACGCGGCGATTCTCTCAGGGGCGCCCACGATCAATGAAGATCGTTCCTGACGGCAGTGCCGTGCTGTTCCTTCGGTCCCCCGCGGACAGCTTCGTGCAAGACCTCTACGAGTTTGATACAGCCACGGGAGAGGAACGTCGTTTGCTGACGGCGACACAGATTCTTGACGGCGCCCAGGAACATCTTTCGGTCGAAGAGAAGGCGCGTCGGGAGCGCATGCGACTGGTCGCGCGCGGTATCGCCTCGTATCGCCTGAGTGAGGACGGATCGCGCATTCTCGTTGGACTCTCAGGGCGACTTTTCGTGGTTGAACGAGCCGGCGGAAAAGTCACCGAACTCAAGAGCGACAACGGTTACGCGCTGAGCACACGTTTCTCGCCGGACGGCCAGTCGATCGCGTGCGTGCGCAACAAAGAAGTCTACGTGATCGATATTCGAACGGGACTCGAGTGGCAATTGACGGTCGGATCCGGCGAGCACGTGACCAACGGCCTGTCCGAGTTCGTCGCGCAGGAGGAGATGAGGCGCTACACGGGATTCTGGTGGTCGCCCGACAACCGGCTTATCGCGTATCAACAGACCGACACAAGCGGGGTCGAGCTGATGCACATCGCCGATGCAACTCATCCGGATCGAAAGCCGCATACGTGGCCTTATCCTCGAGCGGGAAAGACCAATGCGAAGGTTCGGCTCGGCGTCGTTCCGGTCAAGGGTGGCGACACCGTCTGGGTGCAGTGGGACCAGGAGCGCTATCCCTACCTGGCCACCGTCAAGTGGAAGAAGAACGCACCCTTGACGATTCTCGTGCAAAATCGTACGCAGACCGAAGAGGTGCTTCTGAGCATCGATCCCTATACCGGCGAATCGACGCCGTTGTTGACCGAGCGGGATGACGCGTGGATCAACCTGGACCAGAGGATGCCGCACTGGCTGCCGGATGGCAGCGCGTTTCTATGGAAGACGGAACGCGGCGGTGCGTGGGAACTCGAGCTGCGCGATCGTTATGGCAAACTGGTGGCACCGTTGACGACGCCGCAGTTTCGGTGCAAGGGGTTCGTCAGCTACGAGGAGAAGGATCGCGTTGTGTATGTGCGCGGCAGTGACGATCCGACCCAGACGCATCTCTATCGGATTCCCATCGACGAGGCGCCGGCAACGCCGGTGCGCCTGACCGAAGACCCGGGCGTCCATTACATGACGTTCTCCAAGGACCACAGCGTCTACCTGCATACCGGAAGCTCGATCAAGGGGAGTCGGTTCAACTCGGTGCGCCGAAAGGACGGAACCGTCATCGGCCGATTGGAATCGGTCGGACAGAAAGCCCCGTTCGTGCCCAACGCCGAATTCACTACGGCCGGTCGCAGCCCGAAGTTTCACGCCGTGCTGATTCGCCCGCGGAACTTCGAACACGGTCGCCGATACCCCGTCTTGCTGCACGTCTACGGCGGTCCGCACGGTCAGATGGTCTCAGCGTCTCCGAACCGGTACTTGATCCAGCAGTGGTTCGCCGACCACGGGTTCATCGTCGTTTCACTGGACGGACGTGGGACGCCGAATCGAGGCCGGCCTTGGGAACGCGTGATCAAAGGCAATCTAATCGACATTCCGCTTCAGGATCAGGTGGCCGGACTGAAAGCGCTGGGCCGGAAGTATCGGGAACTCGATCTCGATCACGTCGGCGTCTACGGCGGGTCCTTCGGTGGTTACTTCGCCGCCATGGCGGTGATGCGCCGGCCTGATGTGTTTCACGCGGGCGTGGCACAGGCGCCGGTGTGTGATTGGCTGGACTATGACTCGCATTACACCGAGCGATACATGGGGCTGCCCCACGAAAACGCAGCCGGTTACGAAGCCTCCAACGTGCTGACGTATGCCGGTGAGTTGAGTCAGCCGCTATTGATTATCCATGGAACTGCCGACGACAACGTCTACTTCGCCCACAGCCTGAAGATGTCCAACGCGCTCTTCCGCGCCGGAAAGGAGCATGAGTTCCTTCCGCTGACCGGTTTCACGCACATGGTGCCCGACCCGCTCGTCACAAAGCGATTGGAGACGCGCATCGTCAACTTCTTCGAAAAACATCTGATGGCGCCGTAGGGGGGGGCGGGGCGACCGGACACTTGGCGCAGCCATACGATTACGCGTGTCAACGTGGGGAAATCGGAGTTGCTTCATCTGCTGGTGCGTCGTTGCGGTCATCAGCAACGGATGTGTGAACCTCAGTAGCGATCAGCCGGCACCGCTGTTCGGCGCTGAACTCTTCGTCAATGGCGAATCCGTCGGCCCAGCCATCATCGACACCGGTGGCGGCTTCGAGGTCATGCTGGCCGAGCCGTTCGGTCTGCCGATCGTCGCCACGACCGAAGTGCTGGCGTTCGGTGGCCGGGAGACGGTCGAGGTCACCGGCGCGTTTGATTACAGCGCCGGCGTGTGGTCGGAAACCGCAGAGGGAGCCATCGTCGGCGTCTCGGCGTGCGAGTGCAACGGGCTGGGATTCGTCTTCTTTCGCAGAACCGGCGCGGTACTCGGCCTGGATTTCTCGTCAATCAGATCTGATTTTGTGTCAACCGTGCCACAAGGTGGCATTTCCGTCCCGTTCGAAAGACCCCCGCCCCAGCTGACAGGGTTTGACAGTTCCTTCATCCTCGTGGAGGTGTCAGACGGCATCAGCTCTCGTGCCCTTGTTGGCCTACTCGACACTGGCACGAACGCGAGCGTGATGCGCCGTGGGTTGCTGACGACGCCTGACGCGGCGGAGACGCAGCGCCTTCCCGTCACGGTACACCATGCACAATTGGGCACGACGAATGGCGAAGTCTCGCTCTTCGACACGCCCGACCTGCCGGACATCATCCTCGGGACGGACCTGATGCGCAACTGGGCGGATCGATGGTATTTCAGCTTCGCACCGATAGGGGGCGAGGTGACCGTGCAGCCAAACCATGTACGGGACGCCGGAGGTGTTCATCCGCTGTCGGAAGGGGATGCAGCGCGTTCCAGGCAGACCCGGCGTGTCGTGCAGCAGTGACCGCGCGAACAACGCGAATGGCGCACTAACCGCCACTGGACAGCGGTGTCTTCCGTCCTGTGGGCAGGGCGCCGACGGTCGGCGACGGTCCCCGTACTTTGGCATGTGATGGAGAAGTGCGATGCGTAATCGGATATCGGTCTGCCTGTTGACAGCGGCGGTGGCCGCGTGGTGTAGCGGATGCGTCATGGTGATCGGCGTCAAGGAACCCGCGACGCACGAGCAAGTGGTGGTCATGGACGGCGAATTCCACGTCGTGAACACCAAGACGCACCGCATTCGGAAAATCGAAGTCGAACCGGTTGCGGAAGAAGAGACGGCCGTGGATATTGAGGTCAGCGACGGCCGATAACGTGAGCGGCCATTCATCGTAGCAGCCGTTCTCCGTCGCATTCAGGAAAGGAGAACGGCCCGTGAGCGACAGGAACGTAGGCCTGATCGGCTGCGGCATTATGGGTGAACCGATGGCGCGCAATCTGATGCGCGCCGGATATTCGGTTCGAGTCTGCACGCGAACAAGAGACAAAGCGCAGGCACTTCTCGGCGAAGGCGCGGTCTGGGCCGACTCACCGGTGGCGCTGGCCGCGGAAAGCGATCTGGTCATATCGTGCGTGAGCGATTCGCCCGACGTCGAAGCGGTCTACCTCGGGGAAGGCGGGGTCTGCGAATCGCTAGGCGCCAAGACGCTGTGCATCGACATGTCTACCGTGTCTCCAGAGACGGCACGGCGGGTGAACGAAGAGGTGCGGAGCCGAGGCGGATCGTTTCTCGATGCGCCGATCTCGGGTGGCAAGACAGGCGCCGAATCCGGAACGCTCTCGATCATGGTCGGCGGCGCAGGCGAAGATGTCGAACGCGCCCAACCGATCTTCGATGTCGTCGGAAAGTCGACCGTACACTGCGGCCCGGTCGGACATGGTCAGCTTACGAAACTGTGCAATCAGATTCTGGTCGGGCTCAACCTGCTGGGCGTGTCCGAAGCCGTCGCCTTCGCGAAGCGGGTCGGACTTGATCCAGAAGTCATGCTCCGAGCGGTCTCTACTGGGGCAGCCGCCTCGTGGGCGTTGGAGAATCTTGGCTCACGCATGCTCAAGGACGATTTCGCCCCCATGTTCATGATCGACCTCCAGCAAAAAGACCTGAGGATTGCGCTGACGACGGCCCGCCAGAAGAACATGCCTGCACCGGGCACGGCGTTGGTGCATCAGCTTCTCGCAGCAAACCAGGCCGCGGGAGAAGGGCGTGAGGGAACACAGGCGCTTGTGAAGACAATCGAACGACTTGCCCAGATCAGCAGGTAGCGTCGGAAAACGGCACGCTCAAAAAAAAGCACCCGGCTGCCCCGCCCCAAGAAGGAGACGGGTCGCCGGATGTTTCCCCCCTCCTTCCCACATGCTGGGCTCATAGGTGCCACGTCAACAGGCGCCCAGGCCTCCAGGCGTGGCAAAATGCGTACACTCGCCACGAAGTCGTCTTCTTTCCCCTCCTGTACTGTGCTTGCTTCTTATGTGTCGACTGGGAGCGCCGCAGACGTTGAGGCCTGCGTTCAAGCAAACCGCCTGTCAACACAGTGAGGTTATCGTAACAGTCAGAGAGTTACCGTGTCAAACATTAGCCCCCAGATTATCATCTTTTTTGTCGGGTTTACTCTGGGGAAGACGGCCTCGGGGAGTCGGCGGCGGAATGGGTCCCTTCGCTTGATCCTTGAATCCGATGCACCCGAAGGATCCGGCAGGAAGGAGAATCAGGAAGTCGCGACACTTTCGGTGAAGCCACCCTAACCTATTACGATATCTGACGTTATGGCCGACTTCGGTGGCAGAAGGCGTCACTCGGATTGGCGTTCCAGCTCCTCCTGGTAGCGACGCATCGCTGCTTGACGCGTGATGGCGCCGATCACGTGTGATTCGTTGCCCGGCTCAACGATGGGGAGCGACGCGATGTCGTTGTCGGCGAACTTGTCGAGGACCGTGTCCAGCGTTTCGTCGGGGCGAACGGTCGGCACGGCCGGTCGGACCAGCTCTCCGACCAGCAGCAGTGACACAGCCTCGGGCTGAAGCAGCGCGGTGCGTACATCCTGCCCGGTCACCATACCCTGGTAGACCTCTTGGTCATCGACCACCACGAAATCAACGGCATCTGTCTCTGCGGCGATATCAATGAGGCGCTGCAGTGGATCATCCGGAAGGACGAAGGGCGCATCGAGACTCGGTACCTCATCGACGGTGATGCGCCGCAAGATCGTGAGATCCGCCACGGCGCCGACGCGTACGCCGCGACGCCTTAGCTTGAGCGTGTAGATGCTGTCCCGCTGAAGGAACCTCGCAACGGCCGTCGCGATGATGGCAGCGAACATGACCGGGAGAATCACCTTCGGCTCGCGCGTGATTTCATAGAGCATGACAATGGCGGTGAGTGGCGCATGGGTCGTACCGGCCACGAGAGCGGCCATTCCCACGAGTGCGTACGCGCTGGCGCTCGAGGCGTGGATGACGCCGCACTGAGACCAGGCGAGTCCGAACGCACCACCCAGTGTCGCGCCCATCAGAAGCGACGGAGCGAACACGCCGCCCGATCCACCGCTGCCGAGCGTCAGGCATGTGGCGATCAATTTCAGGGCAAAAAGAAGCAGAAGCCCGCCGGCCGAGGCTTGGAGAAGATCCGTGCCGATCGTCGACTGAATGGCTGGATAACCGTTGCCGAAGAATGACGGCATTTGATCGGACGACGTCACGACGAGGAAGCCCAGACCGAACAACCCGAGTCCAACCGCACCGAGTGCCGGCTTGAACGCCTCGGGCATACGGAGCTGGTCGGAAAAGTCCTCTGTGAGGTACAGCGCGCGAATGAACAGAACGGAAGCGACCGCACAAAGTAGACCCAAGAGTGCAAACAACGGCAGCTCGACGCCGACGAACATATAGCCAACGTCACGTAATGCGCCGACCTCAAAGATGGCGACGTCCTCCTGACGAAGGCCGTGCATGATCGAGCAGCTGATCACGCTGCTGAAGACCACAGGTGAGAACGTCCGGAAGGAGAAGTCACGTAGGAAGATCTCCAGCGCGAACAGGACCCCTGCGATCGGCGCATTGAAGATCGCCGCGATCCCCGCGGAAACGCCACACGCGACGACGATCCCCATCTGGCGACGGTGGATGTTGAAAAACTGACCGACGCGACTGCCGATGGCTGCACCGATCTGAATGATCGGCCCCTCCGTGCCGGCTGAACCTCCCGATCCGATGGTCAGCGCACTGGCGACCGCCTTGGCGGCGGCGATACGACCACGGATCTTACCGCCGCGCCGGTAGAGCGCATCCATCACCTCGGGCACGCCGTGCCCTTTCGCTTCGCGGGCGAAGTAGTGGGTGATGTGGCCGACAGCCAGCGCCCCAACCGTCGGGAGCACGATGAGCATCCACGTACGCCCCGCAAAGAGCCCGGAATGTTCGCCGTTTCCATAGGCGTACTCGCGAGCCGTCTCGATCAGGAAGAAGAAGAGGTGCGCGAAGCAGCCGGTGGCCGCACCGATGAGGATCGAGATGAGGACGAGGAAGTATTCCTCCTTCAACCCGATCCTCGCAATCGCCCGATGGAGGCGAAATGCCGCCGGTGTCCCCGCTGCTCGAGGTTTGTCCTGTTGATCCGACACGTGTCCGCCTTTTGGTTGGAAAACGGCGAGGCACCGTAACAACGGATGTAGCAGGTTTCAAGGAAATTCCGGAAAACTCGCAGACGAACAGCGTACCTGTACAATCGGTGGATGAGCAACGCGAAACCAATCCTCGGGCGCGAGGTCTTCATTGCGCCCACAGCCTACGTCGGTGGTGATGTGGTCCTGGGTGATGGCTGCACCGTCATGCACCACGTCGTCATCCGGGGCGATATCGCCCCGATTCGCATCGGCAGCCGAGTGAACGTTCAGGACGGCTCGATCCTACACACTCCGCGGGACGTGCCACTGTCCATCGGGGATGATGTCGGCATCGCACACCGGGCGGTTGTCCACGGAAAGCGTGTAGGCTCCCGC
>JAJDDV010000180.1 GCA_029260135.1 Phycisphaerae bacterium
GACGGCCTTCTCGAGGATCTTGAACGCCGCCAGTGCAGCCTCAAAGAGTTCCGTTGTCTCATACATGCGACCGGCGACGAAGCCTACGTCGCACGATGAGCAGCGACCGCTCTTCTTGAATGCGGTCTTGCACTCCTTGCACCGTTTCGGGCAGGCGGAGACCAACTCGGCGGACATCGGTGCCCCCTTAGCCAGCGTGTAGGCGATCGGGGATTGGTACATCCTGCCGGCGGTCAGCTTGCACTGATCGCAGCACCCGTTCGTCTTGATCGCCTTTTGGCAATCCGGACAAGCGCAGCGCTTGCCGTCTTTGTCCGAGACTTCCTTCCCGGCCAACGCCTCGTAGAGCTTTTTGGATTTCACTTCGAGACCGAACGCCCGGCCTCCCTTGCAGCAGAATCCGTCCTTTCCTTTGGCGACCTTGTCGCACCCCTTGCACCCACCGGCCATGGCCGGGGCGCCCGCGGCCAAGAATGCCGCCACACACAACGCGGTCAATGTTCTTCGTACCATCATTCGCTCTCCAAACGAGTGAGCTCTTCTCGCCCCCATGAATCACGCCGTGCGATCTCAGGGTGGCGAGCGTTGTTACCCTCTGTGTCTTGCCCTCTGCGCGCACGGTGTGCGCACAAGGTCTCCACTCAGCCTCACCGGCTGTTCTTGTCTTGACGAGTCCGTTGTACCTGTAAGAAGACGGCGGTGTTGCCCGACGATCAGTGCATGGCTTGATCCAACGTGCGCATCATCTCCGGAAGCTGCTGTCGATCGGTCAGCTTTCCAACGACATCTCCGGTCTTCCGGTCAAGTAGAAGAATCGTTCCCGACTGTGCCGCGCCCTGACACGCCCAGTCGATCCCCATGACGCAGGCCCAGTCGTGCGACAGCCGCCGATTGACGGCGTTGGTCATATCGTAGCGACCGAACATCACGGGCTTGTCACCCAGCTTGTCGACCATCTCACAAAACGCCGGTTCGACCTCAGCCGCCCGTGGGCAACCGTCGATCTGAAACTTGACCGCCACGTACCGCGCCTCGGCGGCGTCGGCGAATCCACGGTGGTTGACGACCTGTCCCCCGACAGGAATCCGGCCGATCGATTCCTTGCGGCCGCCGGCGTCGCGCGAGGACACCATGTAGAACGATGCGCCGGACAGAATCAGAGCGATTCCGGCGGCGATCCCCGTCAGACGATTCAAGCCAACAGGTTGGCGGTGCGACGCCGTCCGGTGCGACGGATCGGTATCCGCCGCGGCCAGCGCTCGAAGGCGCTCCGCCGTCTCGGGCGACAGCGACTTTTCGCCGTAGAAGTTCTCCAGATGATCTCGGAGGTTACCCCGGCTCACGTCAGTTCCTTCGCGTCAACATCGAGGAGTTGTCTGAGCTTGCCTCGCGTTCTGTGAAGCATGCTCAAGACCGTTCCCCTAGGCCAATCCAACAGGTCGGCGACCTGCTGTGCGGTGTACTCCTCCACCGCAGAGAGATACAAAACGGCGCGCTCCTCGGCCCGCAGATTTCCGAGGACGCGATCGAATGCTCCGTTTGTGGCGAAGACTCGGTCGTCGTCGTGCCATGACTGTGAGTCAACCGCCGCTTCGGCGTTGTCGTGATCCTGCAAGGTCTCCATGCCGACACGACCGTCTCGTCGACACTCGTCGATGAAGCGATTGCGGACCGTTCGAAACAAGTAGGACCGGCTCCACGGGCCCTTTACGCGCAGCACGGAAAACCAAGCGTCTTGCAGAAGGTCTTCCGCGCGGCTGGAATCATGCGTCAGCGAGAGCGCGAAACGGTATCCCCGCTGCATCAGGTCACCGAGTTCGCCGGACGTACCCGTCATGAAGCCTCTACATTACCGCCGCTGGAGGCTATTCGCATCGCGGAGGGCGGCCAACACCGTAGCAGCCTGCCGCCATCGTCACCTAGGAAGACGATCCGCACCAGCGTTTGATTGCGGGAAAAGCGAAGCGGGTGGCGAGGGATCGCGCGAAAACCGCTGCCAGGCCGTTGAAGACCTCAATCTGACTGTAGGACCGACGCCCCAGCCGGTCCGGCCAGGATCGTCGGAGGAGTCGACAGGCCGGTAAGCCCGCTTCACATGCTTGTTCAATGGGCCGCTAGCCGGTCTTCGCGGGCGACCTGCGCCAGCGGAACCCAGCACGAGCGCCGACGAGCAGGAGCAACGCCAGGATCACCACGCCCCACTCGGAAAGCGCGGGGATGACCCCTTCGACGCAGTCTTCGACACCGTTGTCGTTGATGTCCCGGCGATCATCATCCCCTGGGCATCGATCCACGCAGTCGGAGACGGTGTCACCGTCGGAGTCGACGTCGCTGGCGCCGCAGCCACAGGCGCCGGCTGACACCTTAAGCGCGTCCGTTGGACATCGATCTTCGGGAAAGCAGATACCGTCGCCGTCCTCGTCATTGATGGTCTCGCCGGGACAAGGATCGCAGAGATCCGTTACGCCGTCGCCGTCGACATCCGGGTCGCACTCATCCGGGATTCCGTTGGCGTTGCAGTCCGGGCTGGTGCCCAACGTCACATCGCATTCGTCCGGCACGTCGTTGGCGTTGCAGTCCGGGCTGGTTCCCTCGCCTACATCACATTCGTCCGGGACTTCGTTGGTGTTGCAATCCGGGCTGGTACCGTTCGAGATATCGCAATCATCGGGCGTGCCGTTGAGTTGACAGTCAGGTCCTATGCAGTTGATCACCGTGATCATCGCCGGGATGAGCTGCAGCGGTTCGATGGGTGTTCCGTTCACATCGATGAGGGCGGACACGGGCGCATCGAACAACTCGACAGTGAACGTGCCTTCCGCGTCACCGGGAACCTCGAGGACAACGGTACCGGCATAGTAGCCATCCTCCGGAAACGGGTCGGGCGCGACCAAAGGCGGCCAATCCCCTCCTAGTTCCCCCTCCCAGCGACACGGTGGCGGCGCTGTGTCCTGACAATCGACGAACGAACCAAAAATAGCATCTTTGCGCCCTTTGCTGACATAGCAACTTTCGCACTGGGTTTGCGCAATGCACGAGGGACCCAGGCACGCGCAAATCGGGCAAAGTGGGCAGTCCGCGTGGTCAACGCAGTCGGACCCGTACGAACCACAGTTGCTCGAACCGCCGATACCGCAACTCCCTCCGAGTGCCGCTCTACAGTCTTCGTCCCGGTAACAATCAAGGGACGCAAGCGTCAAGGTGCCCGCCAGCCCGCTCGTGTAACCGGCTGGATCAGGTTCGATCCGAAAGCCCGTGATTCCGATTCCCTGGCGGGTCGGATCCCAGTTTCCGATGCGAACATCCAGAATCACGTTGACCGGTAAAGGGGGTCGAATCAGGATCATCTCGTTGTCGATGATCGTGACACCGAGCTGTGATTCATCGCGCGGAGCGACAGCCACCGGAACGAGCGCAAACGAACGCTCGGGAATCTGGGCGTCAACCTGGACTCCGCAGAGAAAAACAGCGGCTACGATAGGCATCGCGCACGACAAGTGCGAGCACGACGCTCTCTTCAGAAAGGCTTGCAGACGACACATGTCGACACCTCACCTTCGACGCTGGATCGCGGCGCGTAGGGGTCAGACCGATTCCCTTCCATTCGACGAAGAACGTGTCTGATCCCACCGGTCCTGCTGCAAGTGCAACGCTCACCAGAATACCAGTGTGGGGCGTCCGACTCCAAGAGGAAAACTCGGATTCCGCCAGAAACCGGGCGGGAGCATGATTCTCTCGCGAAAATGGGTCCTGTGGAGGGGTCTCCCGATGCCGCAGTGACCTCAGAGGATCGGACTGGGCCGTCATCCATTCGCAGCCGATTCCACGGCGAATGCCACAGAAAGGGCATCTCGCGAAGCCGTCGCAGTGGTCTCCGTCAGTAGCCTTGAAGATCAGCACGACGATGCGAGAGAGTATGGCGGGAAGTTGCGGTATCACCCCACTCGGCCCGTCAGAGGGCCGAGCGGGGTGATTGGCTGGGGCAAGGTCCAGCGTTGTGCTTATCGCGAGAGGAAGTCCGGCGCGAACTCGTCAGTCTTCTTGTATCCCTCGGGCAGCTTCAGTTTGAACGTTTCCGCGGTGATCTTCGGATCGACCACGAGCTTGGTGATCGTCTTGACCATGGTGCCCTTGTCGCCGTTCTGCAGAGTTCGGTGGTCAATTCGGCGCCGCGGGAGGAAGTCCTTCTTGGAAAAGCACCAGGTGGCTTCGGGAGCACGTGTGTTCTCGTACTGCACGTGGATCTCGTAGCAGTCCTCGCCGGCGATGTTGGCGCTGCCAATCAGCTTCTGGCTGCGACCGTTCAGTTCATCGGAAAACGGCGTCGAATGAACAAACTCGACCATGGAAGCTTGCTGAAACAACCGCCCGGCGTTGCCGATGACAGCCGGGTCGATATCTTCATACGCGATCTTTCCCCGGTGATCGACGACGAAGTACAGGTCCGCGTCGCTGCCGCCGGACACATGGAGAACATCAGTCGATCCTGACGGTGTGAACTTCGCATCCGCCATGAACTTCTCCGGTGCGCCGTCCACGTATCCCGAGACAATAAACGAGGCCGAGCCTTTGCCCCCACGGGCAGCCATCGCGCCCGTCGCGTCGAGCGTTACGTCATACTTGACGGTCTTGACCGCCTTGGCCGCTGCGTCCACCTTGCGCAAAATCTCCATCGGATCGGTGAGTTCCCCCGGCTTCTTGTCGGCCGAAAAAACAGCCGTCGACGTAAACGCCAAACCCGCCAGCATGAAAGTCGTTCGCTTCATCGTCGTTTCTCCATCGTGACCGATCGGTCAACAGGCATCATTCACGAGTAGACCCATCCTACGACGTGGGTGGGCCAATCACCTATCCCAACCGTGTCGAGATTTGTCAATTCTTGTCACCCGCCGCCCACCTCTTGCACCGGTCTCGCGCATCAGTCGGTGGACTCGCCGATCCCGTACAAATGCTTGCTCGTGCGCACGTAGATCATTCCACCGGCGATGGCCGGCGTCGCCAGGCAAGGCTCGCCCATCGTATTCGTCGCCAACAGCCCATACACCGGACCTGCCTTGATCACGTGAATCTCGCCTTCCTCGCTGGTGAAGTAGATCTTGCCGTCGGCCGCGACCGGCGAGGCGGAATAGGCGTTCTTCTTTCCGGCAAGCCGTTTTCGATAGACCTTCTTTCCGCTCTTGGCGTCATAGCATGACAGAATGGAACGATCGTCACCGACGTAGAGATGATCTCCGTACGCGATCGAAGTCGGAATGTACGAACCGCGCTTCGGCTCGGACCAGGCGATGAACTCGTTGCTCTTCTTCCCTTTCGCAAGCGAAATGTCGCCCCGCGCGCTGGGCCTTATCGCGTAGATCGGGCGCAGCGGACCATGCGCGTTCGTGATGAAGATCAAATCGTGCGCCACAAACGGCGTCGGCACCGGAACATCGCCGCCACCCGACAGCCGCCACAGTTCCTTTCCGGTCTTGAAGTCGTATCCACCCATATACGTATAACCGTTCGCCACAATTTGCGTCTGACCGCCGCTCGTGCAGATGGTCGGTGTTCCCCAGCACGCAAACACGTCGCGAGGCGTGCGCCAGCTTTCCTTTCCCGTCTCCACCGCCAGCGACGCTAGAAACGACTGGTTGTTCACATCGCATTGCACGATCACCTGACCGTCGTGAATGATCGGCGAACTGCCGAACGCCCATTGAACCTCCGGCGCGTTGAACGCTCCCGCGTCGAGCAGACCAAGGTCCTTCTTCCAAAGCAACTTGCCCTCAAGATCGTGACAATACAGCCCCTCCGATCCAAAGAACGAAACCAGGTGCTTCCCGTCCGTGGCCGGTGTCGAGTTCGCATGGCTGGACTTGATGTGGCGCTTGATCTTGGGGATACCTTTATGCGCGCTCTTCTCCCAGAGGATCTTCCCGCTCTTGCGATCGAGGCAGTAGACGCGAAAGTCGTGTTCAATGTCTTCGGGGTGATCCGGGCTCGCACCGTAGAGTCCGATCCGCAGGTAAGGATCCGGATTGCTGCTAACCGACGAGGTCAAGAACAACCGATCGCCCCAGACGATCGGCGACGAATGAGCCAACCCCGGGATCGCCGTCTTCCACTGAAGGTTCTCCCCCTTCTCCACCTCCCAGGTCGTCGGCGGATGCTGACCGGCCGCGACCCCCGTCCCCCCGGGTCCGCGAAACGACGGCCAGTTCGGCGCAGCCGCCACCGCGCCGATCGGAATCAGGAAGGCCGCCAGCGACAAAACCGCCGAACCGCGCTGAAGATTCAACATGATGGAATGTCTCCGGATTCTGGATGTCCTGCCATACGAACCGTATTCGTCAATTCCGCCGGAAGATTCACGTTCATTTATCGGAACGAAGATCAAAACAGACCATTCGAGTGAGGCTGCGGGCGTACAGCCTCCCGCGATGCAGAACCGGAACCGTCCAGCACCGACCGCTCAGAATACCCGCCGTCGTTGCGGGCTCGAACCCCTCGGCGCTGACCGGGGCGATTCTGAGCTGACCCTTCTCTGTCAACAGAAAAAGGTGCCCATCCGCCAGAACCACCGTCCCGTGCTTGACCCGCACCTTGTGCCACAACCGCTCGCCGGTCATGAAGTCGACACACAGCAATGCTCGCTGATCACTGGTGTAGAGCTTCCCCTCGTGGAGAATCGGCGTCTGGAACTTGTTTCTCAGAACGCGACTCTTCCAGACCTCCTCACCGCGAAGGCCGTCACCCTCTTTGATCAGCTTGAACAAACCGCATCCCGTCTGGTACCCGGATGAGAGAAACAGGTGTCCATCGTGAAAAATAGGTGTGGCCGCATTGACGCTCCAATCGGTATTCCAAGGCATGCGCCACGCGATTCGCCCCGTCTCCATCTCGGCGATCAGCGCTGACTTACCCGTGAACCCCACGACATAACGTGTTCCCGCAAAACTGAACGGATACGGCGTCGCATATCCGGTGGAATCTTCGCCACAACGCCACCGCTCTTTCCCCGTGTTCTTGTCGAAGGCGATCAACGATCCCGTCTTGCGGCCGCTGGCGACGATCGCGCGGCCACCCTCCACCAGAACCGATCCGCTGTAACCCCAGTATGGAGCGTCAGTCAGCTTGGTCTTCCAGACTTCGTCGCCATCTTCCGCGTTGAGACAAAGGAGTGTCCCGTGTCCACCGAGCATATAGACCTTGCCGTCATCGACGGTCGGCGTGCTGCGCGGACCGTCCCCCCCGGACGACTCGCGGTACTCTTCTTCGATGTCCTTCTGCCAGAGAATGTCGCCGGTGTCCGCGTGTAGGCAGAAGATCACCTGCCTCTTGTTCAGCGTCCCGCAGGTGTAGACACGATTCCCCACGCACGCGAACGAACTGAACCCCGAACCGATCTCCTTCTCCCAGACCAAAGGAATGGCCTTCGTCCACGTCGTTTGGAGCCCCGTTTCGGCGCTGATGCCGTCGTGGTTGGGCCCTCGAAAGTTCGGCCAATCACCCTGCGCTGCCGCGCCTCCGCCCGCCGCGGTCAGCATCGCCAGAAACAACAACATGCGAACGGGAAAACAAACCATCGCGTTCCTCCTGTTCGTGCGAGATACGTGAAGAGTCTACCCCGCGCCGCGCCGCGTCTCCAGCAGACCGTTCTTGTGTAAACCCTACCGTGCAACTTTCGACAGCGATCACGGTCGGCTTGGCGAGCCATACCGTTCATACAGCGACCACGTGACCTCAGCCATCTTCTCCTCCGTATAACGCTCTCGCACGCCGGCTCGCCCGGCTTCGCCGAGCCGCACGCGAAGCGCTTCATCGGCCATCAGAAACGAAATGCGCTCGGCCAGTGCGCGAGCGTCGCCGGGTTCGTAAAGCAAACCACCGCCGGTCGATTCGATGATCTCCGGAAACGACCCGTGGCGCGGCTGCACGACCGGAACACCGCTCGCCATCGCTTCGAGCACGTAGAACCCCTTGGGCTCCGGGTGCGACGTCGGAACGGAGAGCACGTGAAGCGACCGAAGGAATCGACGCTTCCCCTCATGATCCAGCTCGCCGACGAAATCGACAGCCCCCACGATGCCCTGCTTTTGCAGCTTGGTCTGAATCTCCCGCCAGTAATCCTGTCCCGACGCACCGACGTATCCGCCGATCCGAAGCCGGCACTGCGGATACTTCGCGTGCACAATCGCAAACGCCTCGCAAAGCTCCGCCAGACCCTTCTCCGGGCAGACAGCCGCCAGGTACCCCATCGTGAAGCCGTCATTCCGCGGCGCGTCGGCGAGTCCGAACGCGTCCACCGCGATGCCCATCCCAGCGGTGTGAAGGCGATCACGCGAGAGCCTGAAGTGCTCACCGGCGTGTACGGCGTAATACTCCGTCGGCGCGAGGAACCCATCGATGTGTCGCGATTCACGGGCAATCAATTCGAACGCCTGCTCACGATGAGCCGGACTCAGCGCGTCGAGGAACACATCCTCGCCGGCAAGCGTACAGAGAATCGGGACACCAAGTGCGTCCTTCAGTGCGCCCGCCACCCCGGCGAACATCAGGTTGGGAAGATTGATCAGGTCCGGCTTCACCTTGCGCAGACCGGCGATGAGCTTGTCGAGCTCTTTACGCTGCGCGCCATGAGCCCCACTAAGTACCGAAACGGTCAACGCGCCAAGATCCTCCGCCTTCGTTCTGATCCCGAAGCGACTGACAACGCGAAGCAGCGGTGGGAAGTCGAGCCAACGATCCATGATCTTCGGGCTTCGCCGAAGCAGTCCGAAACGCTGCTGAAGGAAAACACTCAGGCCCCCATAGAAAACGCGCCGCTTACTGACATCCGGCTCGTCCGTCCGAATCGGCGTGTAAAGCGGCATCAACACGACGTCACGACCCTGGCGAAGGTGCACCGCCGCCAGTCGGTTCTCGCGCATGCAAGCCCCGCAATACATCCCACCCGCACCGGCAATCAGGTGTGCGATTCGCATCGATGCCCGCTCACGAACCAGGTTTAACAGCGTCGAGAAAAGCCGCCCACGATCCACGCAGCCTCGCGTTCGACAGACTCCGCGTATCATACCCAAACGCAGGACGCTGTCCCGCCGAACATTCTTCGTTGGCCACCCACAGGCCGATGTCCGAACTTGTTGGCCGACGATCGGTTTCTTGTTACGCTCTGGTGGGCACCCTAACCTGGAGTGCGACAATCAAGGTCCCGCGCAGGGTGCCATGCCCAAGCCATCGGCGCGGGCATGCTGTGTGGCACCGGTTTCAAACCGGTGAAGAGGGTGCAATGCACCTCCCGTCGGGTGCCATGCACCGCGTGCCACTGGCGGCTCGTCCGCCAGCGTGTTGACCGGCGAACAACGACGCTCCCGGCACGCCGGGCGTACCAGCGCCGATCATGACACCAACCAGGAGATGCTAAACCGATGTACGCACCCATCATCCAGGTCGATGCTTTTACGACACAACGTTTCAGTGGCAACCCCGCCGCCGTCTGCCTGCTCGCCGAGGAGGCGGACCCATCGTGGATGCAGGCCGTCGCCGCGGAGATGAACCTCTCCGAGACCGCCTTCGTACGACGCGTCAAGGATAACACCTTCTCGATCCGTTGGTTTACCCCCACCGTCGAAGTTCCCCTGTGCGGACATGCAACGCTCGCCAGCGCCCACGCGCTGTGGGAGCACAAGCATGTGGAGGCCTCAGAAACGATCACGTTCAAGGCGAAGGGCAGCATCTTGACCGCCACGCCCGAGTCCGGCTGGATCTGCCTCGACTTCCCGGCCATGCCCGTCGGACCGACGGCGACGCCCAAAGGCCTGGTCGAAGGGCTCGGTGGCGAGCCGATCGGCGTGTATGAGAGTAGCGGTTCCTTTCCCATGGTCCTCGCCGAAATGAACGACGCCGACGCGGTGCGCGCGCTCAAACCCGACTTTGCACGAATGCGCCACGACACCATCGACGCCTGCATCGTCACCGCGCGAGACGACACCGGCGAGTTCGACTTCGTTTCGCGCTTCTTCGGGCCCGGTGTCGGCGTCGATGAAGACCCGGTGACCGGCTCCGCACATTGCAGCCTCGGTCCCTTCTGGTCGGCCAAGCTCGGCAAGACCGATCTTGTCGGCCATCAGGTCTCCGCTCGCGGCGGTGTCGTGCGCGTGCGATCGCGAGGTGATCGCGTTGATCTGCTCGGCCAGGCCGTCACCGTGATGCGCGGAGAGCTGTTGCGGTAAACCATCGAGGTCAAGAGCACCACCGAGGTCACTCGAACATGCCCCACGCCATGGCTGGAGAAGAAACGCTCGATCGAGACGCCCTGCATCGCCTCCAGCGCCAAAAGCTCGCGACGATGTTGGACCGAGTCCTGAAGTCCAATGCGTTCTACAAGGCCAAGCTGAACGCTATCACGTTCGACGCGCAAACCGATCCGCTCGATCGCCTGCCCTTCACCACGCGGACCGAGATTCAAGCGGACCAGACCGCGCATCCACCGTACGGCACGAACCTCACCGATCCTCTCGACGCCTACACACGCGTCCATCAGACCTCCGCCAGCACCGGCGCGCCGCTCCGCTGGCTCGACACGTCCGAAAGCTGGAGCTGGTGGAAGCGATGCTGGAGCATCATCTATCGCGCAGCCGGCGTTGACGCGTCCGATCGCCTGATCTTCCCGTTCGCGTTCGGACCCTTCATCGGCTTCTGGGCCGGATTCGAAGGCGCCGCGGCGCTCGGCCGTCTCGTCCTCCCAGCTGGAGGGATGACCACGTCCGCGCGGATCCGTTACTTGCTCGATCACCGCGCGACGTTCATCTGCTGCACGCCGACCTATGCCCTTCGCATGATCGAGTGCGCCGCCGCGGAAGGCATCGACCTGAAGAACTCGCCCGTTCGAGGCCTCATCGTCGCGGGCGAGCCGGGCGGCAGCATTCCCTCAGTGCGCACCCGAATCGAATCCGGATTCGGCGCCCGCGTGTTCGATCACGCCGGCATGACGGAGATGGGCGCCTGGGGTTTCGAGTGCCTCGAGGCACCGCGCGGTCTGCACGTGATGGAAAACGAGTTCATCGCCGAAGTGATCGACCCGTCAGGCGAACGCACAGTCGCCGAAGGAGAGGTGGGGGAGTTGGTCCTCACCAATCTTGGGCGGGTCGCGAGCCCACTGATACGCTATCGAACCGGCGATCAGGTTCGCCTCACAGCCTCCCGCTGCGCGTGTGGCCGCTCGTTCTCGCGTATCGAGGGCGGCATCCTAGGCCGCACAGACGACATGCTGCTCATCCGCGGCAACAACGTCTTCCCCTCGGCCATCGAAGCCATCGTTCGCGAGTTCGACCGGATCGCCGAGTTCCGCATCGAGCCCGTCCAATCCGGCGCCATGCTCGAACTTCACCTGCAGATCGAACTTCATCCGCCCGACGCAAGTACCGCGACCGACAGAGCTCAGATCGCAGCGACCGAAACACAGAATGCCACCAGTGACGGCACCGCGAACACCGCCACCACCGACACCGGCGCGTTAGCCAACAACCTCGCGACCACCGTTCGAGATCGCCTCCACTTCATGCCGCGCGTCGAAGTCGTACCCCAAGGCACCCTTCAACGCTTCGAAATGAAATCGCAGCGCGTCGCCCGCCCCCGAACAGAACCGCGACTGTAAAGGAGCGGGCACACCGCCTCAGTCCGTACCGCGACCGCCAGGGAGCGTGTAGCGCCGTCCTTCATGGGCGGCGCCAGGCGCCATGCCAACCGCCGCCGCGCCCGCGCAACGCTGAAGACCTTGACGTTCGTACGACGCCGGAGGCGTCGAAGAACATAGCCCAG
>JAJDDV010000019.1 GCA_029260135.1 Phycisphaerae bacterium
AGATACCGACGGCGATGGATGCGATGACTGCGCGGTCGGCACCGACGACTTCGGACCGTTGGCTGACAACGTTCCGGCCGACGACGGCACCGACACCGACGGCGATGGGCAGTGCGACACCGGTGATCCCGACGACGACAACGACGGCGTGCCGGACGCGAGTGACACCAGCCCGCTCGATCCCAATATCTGTGAAGATACCGACGGCGATGGATGCGATGACTGCGCGGTCGGCACCGACGACTTCGGACCGTTGGCTGACAACGTTCCGGCCGACGACGGCACCGACACCGATGGCGATGGTCAGTGCGACGCGAGCGATCCGGACGACGACAACGACTGCGTCCTCGACTTGGCCGACACCGACCCGTTGGACCCGAATTCCTGTGAGGACGTCGACGGCGACGGATGTGATGATTGCACCCAGGGCTTCGACGGGTTTGGTCCGCTGTGCGACAACGATCCCTCCAGCGACGGCACCGACACCGATGGCGATGGTCAGTGCGACGCGAGCGATCCGGACGACGACAACGACTGCGTGCTCGACGCGTCCGACACCGGCCCGTTGGACCCCAGTTCCTGTGAGGACGTCGACGGCGACGGATGTGATGATTGCACCCAGGGCTTCGACGGGTTTGGTCCGCTGTGTGATAACGATCCCTCCAGCGACGGCACCGACACCGATAGCGACGGACAGTGCGATGCGACTGATGCGGACGACGACAACGATTGCGTGCTCGACGGCTTGGACAACGACTCGTTGAATCCCAATTCATGCGAGGACGCTGACGGCGACGGGTGTGACGACTGCGCTGTCGGCGTCGACGGCTTGGGCCCCTTGTGTGATAATGATCCTGCTAGCGACGGTAGCGATACCGACGGCGATGGGCGGTGCGATGCCACCGATCCGGACGATGACAACGATTGCGTGCTCGATGGCGTGGACAAGGACTCGTTGGACCCCAATTCCTGCGAGGACGTCGACGGCGACGGTTGCGATGATTGCTCGGTGGGTGCCGACGGGTTCGGTCCCTCGTGTGATAACGATCCCGCTGGCGACGGCACCGACACCGACGGTGATGGTCAGTGTGACGCCAGCGACCCGGACGACGACAACGATTGCGTCCTCGATGCGCTCGACACCGGCCCGTTGGACCCCAGTTCCTGCGAAGACGGCGACAGCGACGGATGTGATGACTGTTCAGTAGGCGTCGATGGCTTCGGCCCGTTGTGTGATAACGACCCCATCAACGATGGTGTCGATACGGACGCCGACGGGGTGTGCGACTCCAACGACAACTGCCCATTGACCTCCAACACCCAACAGGCGAACAGTGACACGGACACCCACGGCGATGCCTGCGACAACTGTCCGTTGATCGAAAACCAGAATCAGGCGGACAACGACGGCGACACATTGGGTGATGTGTGCGACGACGACGACGACAACGACTGCGTCCTTGACGTGTCCGACACAGGCCCGTTGGATCCCAATTCCTGTGAGGACGCTGACGGCGACGGCTGTGATGACTGCTCGGTAGGCGTCGACGGATTCGGTCCCTTGTGTGACAACGATCCCACCAACGACGGTGCCGACACCGACGGCAATGGTCAGTGCGACGCCAGTGATCCAGACGACGACAACGATTGCGTGCTCGACGGACTGGACAACGATGCGTTGAATCCCAATTCGTGTGAGGACGCTGATGGTGACGGCTGTGATGACTGCTCGGTAGGCGTCGACGGATTCGGTCCCTTGTGTGACAACGATCCCACCAACGACGGTACTGACACCGATGGCGATGGGCAGTGCGACACCACCGATGCGGACGACGACAACGACTGCGTCCTCGACGCGTCCGACAATAGCCCGTTGAACCCCAATGCCTGTCAAGATGTAGATGGCGACGGATGTGATGACTGCTCGGCGGGTGTCGATGGGTTCGGCTCCTTGTGTGATAACGATCCCTCCAGCGACGGTGCCGACACCGATAGTGACGGACAGTGCGACGCCAGCGATCCGGATGACGACAACGACGGTGTGCCGGACGCGAGTGACACCAGCCCATTCAATCCCAATCTCTGTCAAGACACAGACGGCGACGAATGTGATGACTGCGCCGTTGGCACCGACGACTTCGGACCTCTGGCTGACAACAATCCGGTCAACGACGGTACCGACACCGACAGTGATGGGCAGTGCGATGTCGGCGATCCGGACGACGACAACGATGGCGTTCCGGACGAGAGTGACAGTAGCCCGATGAATCCGAATCTCTGTCAAGACACGGACGGCGACGGATGTGATGATTGCGTCGTCGGCACCGACGACTTCGGACCTCTGGCTGACAACGAACCGGCCAACGACGGCCCTGACGCCGACGGCGATGGGAAGTGTGACGTCGGCGATCCGTGCCCGGTCGACAACCCGGACGATCCGGACGGCGACGGCATCTGCAGTTCAGATGACAATTGTCCGGACCACGCGAACGTGCCCCAAGAGGATTGTGACAGTGATGGGCTCGGCGATGTGTGCGCGATTGCCAGCGGCGCAAGTACTGATTGTAACGGAGATAGCATTCCGGATGACTGCGTCCCACCGATCGCTACACCACAGGCCGATCCTGCCTTGCCAGGCAACGGACACGGGATTACGAACAGATTCATCTCGTTTCTATCTGTTGACGCGGGCCTGCGCACCGCGGTTCGCGTCACACTCGCCGGCTTACCGGCTCCCTTTGACATTTGGAACGGCGCCGCGCTGTGGGTTGGACCGCCGAGTGAAGTCAGCGAGAATGGTGGTTCCGTCGATCCAGTACCTGGGTCCCCCGCTTTCACCGCGGCCACGCTGCAATGCGCTCCGTTCTACACCGATTGGAGTGGATTCGGCGTGGTTGACGTGTTCCACGAGAGCGTCTTCCCGTTGGGAAGCTACCAGATTCAGGTCGTCGCCGAGAGCTGCGATGTGGCGAGAGAGTCGAGCTATTCTCATCCGCTCGACATCAACACGGCCACTTGGGGTGACACAATTGCAGACTTCAGCACGCAACCTCCCGGACCGCCCAACGGTGTGGTGAGTATCATTGACGCTCTCGCGGTCATAGAGAGGTTTGGCAGCAAGCCGAATTCGATACGAAAGGCGCGAGCCGATCTTGTGCCGGAGTGCCTGGATCTTGTGATCAACATCACCGACGTGATTTCGGTGTTGAGCGGTTTCCAGGGGGTCGATTATCCGTTCGGACCCAGCGCAGCCGATCCGTGCGATTCGACTTGTCTAAGCCCGTTGCCGTAGCACGCGGTCGGCTCTTGCGTGGGGTCGGTGATACGGCCGCCGGCCGGGAACGTTTCATCGACATTGACGGTCATCGACCTTCGCCGGGCGAGGCATGCCCACCGCGGCACGTTGGCGGCGTGAGGTCGAATCGAGTTGGAAGGAGACAGGATGCGTCTCTTGAGTGCACAGGTGAACGGCATCGTTATCGTTATTGCCACGGTTCACCTGTGTGCTTCGTTGTGCTGGTCCGCGCCATACGTCTACGAGGTCGACGTAATGATACGCTTCGACGTCGTTGCAGGCGGTGTGTCCCAAACCGACACGTTGGTCTGGGGGATGCCGGCAGACGTGGACTTTCCGAGTGGCAACTTAGAACTCGCGATCGATGCCACGGGGAACGTCAATGGCTCCTCCACTGTCGAACCGATCTCGGGGCTGGGCATGCTGTGGGGCACTCGCCAGTACGCCGTTGCCACCAACGCGACCTTCGATCTTACGGGCGGTTCCTGGGGAACGCCGGTCGGGAGGATCGCGCCCATCGTCGGAGGCACGGTCAGGTTGTGGAATACGTTCCTCGGAGATTTCTCGGGGCTGAGCAACATCACCGGGTTCATCGAAGATGGAAACTCCGGCGATTTCTTCAACCTGTCGAACGGTCTCGGTCCGGACGGAAAATTCCAGTTCACCGCCGCAGGTCCGGATGGGATGTCGATGACCTTTACGGGAAAGAACTACGGTGGCTACGGTACCGGGTGGTACGTCATCGGAGTGGACACCGGCGACATGACGTACAGCAACGGGGGCGACGGAGCACTCGTGGACATCACGGGCGTCGTGCCCTACGACGTATGGATGGATGCTGTCAACCATACGATAACCCTCCCGGCACAGCCGCTCGATGAAGGAGAGCCGGTCGTGTGGTCGACGTTCGGAAGGAGGATCGATAGCTTTACCGGCACAATCGAAGCGACGGGCAACTTCGTAGGGACCGCTCATTTCGCGGGGCTCGAATTCACCAGCCTGACGGTGACTTCGACCGACGGGACCTTCGAAGACGGAAACTCGATCGGTTTCGATGCCGCCAATGGGCTCACATACGGTGATGCGCTTACGCTGGTCATGACGGACCAGACCGGGCTGTTCGACTTGGTCATCTCCGGGTCGCTGATCTCGTGCAACATCGATGCCGAGTGTGACGACGGCTTCGCCTGCACGGGCGTGGAGACCTGCATCGCGGGCGCCTGTCAGCCCGGTACGACCGTAACGTGCTCGGACAACGGCTTGGCCTGCGACGGTCCTGAGACCTGCCAGGAGCCGTCCGGCACCTGCGCGTCCGGTCCCGACCCGTGCGATCCGGTCACCGAACGATGCTGTGAAGACACGGATGTGTGTGTACTGGTGGGCGGCTGCTGCGCCGATGCCGAGTGTGACGACGGCTTCGCCTGCACGGGCGTGGAGACCTGCGTCGCGGGCGCCTGTCAGCCCGGTACGACCGTCACGTGCTCGGACAACGGCTTTGCCTGCGACGGTCCTGAGACCTGCCAGGAGCCGTCCGGCACCTGCGCGTCCGGTCCCGACCTGTGCGATCCGGTCACCGAACGATGCTGTGAAGACACGGATGTGTGTGTACTGGTGGGCGGCTGCTGCACCGATGCCGAGTGTGACGACGGTAATGCGTGTACGACCGACGCCTGCGACCCCCTGACGGGCTGCACATACATGCCGCTCGACGCGTGCAGTATTCCTGCACTCTCCACCTGGGGGCAGGCAGCGTTCGTGCTTCTTATGCTCACGGCGGGCACCATGGTGCTGCGCAACACTGCAGGCGTCTGCAAAGCCAGGAGCCTGCAGGTACGGCACACTAGGGTATCAGAATAGGCAGACTTGTTCGATCGGAGGGGCGGTGGAACGGGAAAGGGCGCGCCCGTCCGCCGTAGGACTATTGAATCGCACGGAGCGCGTTTGTTGGCGATACTTGACTCGGGTCCGATCGCCACACTCCGAGTCACAATGCCGATCGTCGAAGGGACCGTTCAAGATGCACGCTGACGAAACGGTATTTGTCGTTGACGACGACGTTGCCGTACGGAAATCTCTGCGTCGGCTGATGGAGGCGGCCGGCTTGCACGTGGAGACGTTTGAAAGCGCCCAGGCATTTCTCGATGGCTTCGATCGCTCGAAACCTGGCTGTCTGGTTCTTGACATCAGCATGCCCGGTATGAGCGGGCTCAATCTGCAGGAAGACCTCGCAGGCGACGCGCGCAGCATCCCCGTGATCATTCTCTCGGCTCATGGAAACGTCGAGACTTCCGTCCGTGCCATGAAAACGGGAGCAGTCGACTTTCTCAAAAAGCCGTGCCGCTCGAGACTCCTGCTCGAACGAGTCCGAGAGGCATTTGACCTGGATGCCGATCGTCGCAGGAAACGAGACGAACGCGCCAAGCTGAGGACAAGACTTGAAGTACTGACTCCCCGTGAACGTGAAGTGATGGGCCACCTCGTTCGGGGCGAGTCCGCCAAGGAAATCGCCAAGGAGCTCGGCGTTGCCCGAAAGACGATCGACATCCACAACGGCCATATCAAGGCCAAACTTGGTGCTAAGTCGGTGGTAGATCTCGTTCACATGTGGCCTGGATAGATTCTCGCAGATCGTTTCCGCCGCGCTGGGAATCCGGGTATCGTAGCGTCTCGTGAACGAGCACACTTACGCTGGACCTGTGTGGCTGTGTTGGTCCAGGTGTCCAGTGAATGGTCCATGGGACCAAGAACTGGACGGTTCCTCCCGGTGGGGTCGTTCCGACCGGAACGCTGTCGCAACAGCTGTGGAGCGAACGAACTGCTCGAAGTCTGGGAGACACAAGGCGGCATAAAGGCGTCGGCAAATTGCCAAGCCTGAGCCCCTGGAAAGTCCGAGACGGCTCCGAGATGCACAATGTTACGCCCACCCCTTCCTGGACTGGAGGAAGGTTCATGGGGACCGGTCGCGTGTTTGTCAGCGATCACTCAATTGCAGTGCGCGTGACCTCCGCATGGCGAAGGCGTGCGTTGGCGGGTCGTTGGCGCGACCGTCAGTGTGGTGTGGCATTTCGCCTTGTAGATCACATCAGGAATGAGACGGATGGCTGTAACAGGAGGTGTACGCATGTCCGGATCAGTGCGGAGACTTACGAGTACCCGTAAAAGACGCGGTCAGCGGGCGTGGCGCAGACGAGAACACGTCGATGCGCTACTCGCAATGGGGTTTGTGGCAGCGATCACAGGGGCCGGAACGCACGGCGCTGGAGCGGAAACCGGGCGGTACTCGCCTGGCTCCCAGTGGGTTGGTTTCGGGAGTGCATCGGTGTGGGTTCGGCCTGACGGCAGCATCCGACCAGAGCATCCCGACACCCGATGCAACGGGCGAAACTCCGCGCCGCCACGTTCGACCGGAAGATCGTGGCCGTATGAAAGGCGCGCGAAGCTTGGCGTTCTCGGTGCCGAACGGGCACCCTGTATCAATGACGCACAGTGCGCAGACTTCTCTCCCTGCACGGTGGATTTCTGCTATGAAGGAACGTGTGCACACGACATCGCGCCTGCAGGGGCCGAATGTCGACCGTCGGCTGGTGTGTGTGATCCCGCAGAGTTGTGTGATGGCGTGACGGTCGGTTGTCCGGTGGATGGTCGCGAACCAGCGGGGGCGGAATGTCGAGCGGCGATCGGCACCTGCGATTCGACGGAGATCTGTGACGGCGTCTCGCCCAGTTGCCCAGCGGATGTGTTCCAGGATGCAGGTACCGAATGTCGCGCACCCGTCGGTTCCTGTGATCTCGCGGAGACGTGCGACGGGGTGACAACCGTCTGTCCCGCAGACGGTGTCCTCGTTGCAGGAACGGTGTGTCGCTCAGCTATCGGTGCGTGCGATCTGGCGGAAAGCTGCGACGGTGTGTCGGGAACATGTCCCTTGGACACACGGGTACCGGCCGGAACCGAGTGTCGCGCGTCAACCGGCCTGTGCGATCCGGCCGAGACCTGCACCGGAGTATCGGGTGCCTGTCCGGCCAACGCCGTGGCGCCATTGGGCACTGTGTGCCGCGCCTCCACGGGATCTTGCGATCCGGCCGAAGCGTGCGACGGCATTTCGGATACGTGCCCGGTAGACGCGCTCGAGCCCAACGGCAACCCGTGTGACGACGGTCAAGCGTGCGCTGTGGGCGAAACCTGCCAGTCCGGGATCTGTACGGGCGGAACCGCGCCCGATTGCACCGGCCAGAGTTCCTCCTGTGTCACAGCGACGTGCGATCCGCAAGGATCGGAAGGCAATTGTGATGTCCTGTCGCCTGTGGCGGACGGTACGATCTGCGATGACGGAACGCCTTGCACGGACGCAGTCTGTTCGAGCGGCGCTTGCACCTTCAATGCGAGCACCGCGGTCATTACGGTTGACATCTCGGTAGAGGCGTTGGCTAACGCAGTCGCACGGGATGTGACGTTCGTCGTCACAGCCTGCGCGGGCGCTGGCGATTTCAGTGTGGTACCCGTTTCGTTCGACAGTGCAGGATCGGGAACCGCCCTTTTGACCGGCATGGACGGCGCGGCAACGTGGATTGCGGCGAGCGAAGGCCATACACTCCGGCGTCTTCTTCCACTCATCTTCACGGATTGCGCCGCGCAAGTGGGCTTCGTTGGCGTCAATTCACTCATTGCGGGGGATTTTCAGACGGCTGGCGTTGCGCAGGACAACATCGTGGACATCACGGATTTCTCGGTGTTGGCGTCTAGATTCAATGTTCCGATCGACCCAACAGCCAGCGCCGGTGCGGATGCGACAGGGGACGGGCTTCAGGCGAGTGCCGACTTTGGGGCAATCCAGGCAAACTTCTTCCTGGTGGGTGATGGCTGGGATGGGTGTTCGCTGGAAACGGATCGCGAGCCCCTGGTACTCGCTCTCAAACCCCTGGAACACACTGTGGCGATCCCGGTTCTCGAGCCGCGCACAGCCATGAAGGCCTCGGCTTTGCAGCCTGGCGATCGAGCGCGAGTGGACCTGAATGTTGATGGCGTTGTTGACATGCAGGACATGCATGAGTTCGTCGCACGACACGGACTGTCTCTTCATCCCGACGTGATGCGCAGGGTGCGAGAATCTGCGTTGAAGAGACAAGATCGTCCAGTTCGACGTTGATGCCTGTCTCTCGAGAATCCCTCATCGGGGCATTGCGGAAGCGAAAAAGCCTCGAACATCGAGTTCTTTTTCGCCGCCGCGGAACCTTTCGTCGGAGTTGACCTGGACAAATGTCGCGACCCAGATTCGGGCGTGATCGACGACCGGGAATGTAGAATCATCAGCCAATTCGATAGCTACACGGAATCTTCACCGTCCGGAACCGACTGCTGGGTAGACGCGAAACACCAGGCTCACTTGCGGCGACCCCTTGGATAAGTGGTTGCTCGAGCCAAGCATCTTCCGAACGTTTCCGCACCCGTATCACGCTGCCCCAGCCAACAGGGTACGTGGATACAAGAGTTATCTGCGGCACAGCGTCCGAGTTCTCGGCAGGCGCAGACGCGTCTTGCGCGTCCAATGGCACGGAAGTGACCGTTCCTCGGTTTTCCACTGTCGAAGCGCAAACCACCTGATGAACCAAGATGGTCGAGAAAGTGGACCCGCGGGAATGGTTTGCCTCAGCGAACGAATCACGCCGCAGTGGACTCGAACCACTAACCTTCGGTTCCGTAGACCGATGCTCTATCCAATTGAGCTAGCGGCGCTCGGGTTTTCCAGCCGGCGAAAGTCGCCTCCCGCCGGCGCTGACCGCACGACCCGTCATGACACGGTGGCACGGCCCTTCCCATGGCAAGGCATCATAGCGACTGGCCGACATCGGACAAGGCCCCCCGATCCGGTAAGCCGCCCGCTTCGAGTGAACCTGGACCCACCGCAAAGACATCCACTGAGGGCAGCCCCGCCGCCTCCGTGACGCGGCGGGACCATTGCTCAGGCCGAAGCGGCACCCGAGGGCTTGCCGCTTCCCTCGCACGACGTCGATGATGGATCTGACCCGGTGCATCCATGTCCCGATGTCAAACGTATAGATGACGGGCCTGCCATCGCGCCCCGTTGCGCAGATGTGATGTTTCGCAGCCTGCGATCACTTGGGGGCGTGAGTGAAGCGAGCCCACCGCCGCGAGGGATCGCGGGCCCGCCACGCTCGCGGTTCGTGCGACCTGTACAATGTTGTCACCGAAGTGCAAACAACAGGAGATTTGCTTGCTTCTCTCCGACAAATGTAGTAGGATTCCTCCGACGAACGTAGTAGATTCCGTGTCAACGGACGGAAATATCCTATGGCGCTGAAACAATATGAACTGGGTGACGCCGAGCTGGACGTGCTCAAGGTGTTGTGGGATCACGGCCCGGCAACGGTTCGTGACGTGCTCGCTCACCTGCATCGGCGCGGGCGCCGCGTCGCTTACACCACGGCGCAGACCCTGCTGACGCGCCTGGAGCACAAGAGTTTCGTGCGGAGCGACAAGTCCGAGTTTGCCTATGTCTACCGTGCCAGGGTCACGCGCGACCGCGTCACACGCTCGAGGCTCGATACGCTCGTCAAGCAGTTGTATGACGGGGCGGCCGGACCGCTCGTCCTGCAACTGATCCGCACCGAACGGTTTACGCCCCAAGAGGTCGATCAGCTTCAGCAGTTGATCGACGACTTGGATGTCGAAGGTGAGTCGCCTGACGACTAGGTGACCCTGCGAAGGGGAGTGTGAAGGATGGGGGCGGTCATGCCCGTTGATCTTCTCTGGCAGCACGCGCTCGCGGCGATACCACTCGTGCTGGTCGTGGCGCTTGTCACGCGGTTTGTCCCGTGTCGACCGGCGACGCGCCACATGTTGTGGGTCACCGCACTCGTGTGGCTGATCCTGGCACCATTCCTTCCCACTGCACCGACGGTCACCTTCGTCGCCACCGCAACGTCGCAGGTCAAAACTGGCGCCGACAGTGCGTTATCGACACCTACTGCGCCGCCGGTAGACGATCGACCCGCGAGCACCGCGCATCCTATGACGTTGGACGATCGGATAGCCGAAGCCGACGAGCCCGATGTCCCTTTCGACGATGTCGAGCGTAGTACCGAACCGTCGGGCACGGCCCGGGCGGATTTCGCGAGCAAGACGTTTTTTGACGTGCTTCCGTCGTCGCCATCGTCATCACCTGAGGAACACAACAAAGAACACCGATCTCCTTCTTCGCAGTGGTCGGTGGCCCGCCTCCGCCCTCAGGGCGGACCCCAGACGCCTAAACGGCTTGCCCAGGCGACCGGGTCCGGCGGGCCACTGACCCATAATACCGCCCAATGCCCACGCCGCGACCTGCGCCTGTTTGATCTCCCGGCAGCTACAGCCGTACCCGTCGGCCAAACCGTGACGGAAGCCGCCTTGCCACTTGCCGGCGTTGTTGACGAGGTTCTTTCGGAGGACCCGATGGAACAGGTCACAGCATCGACGCCGACTGTGGCGGCGACCGTAGCGCCGAGCCAGACGCCGACCGCGACGCGAGCCTGGGTGATTGGACTCACCGCGATTGCCGGTGCCATCGCGAATCTCCCGTCGTTTCCGCCCACCCTCTGGATCGGTGGCGCGGTGTTGATCGTCTTGCTGGGCGCACTGCGTGTGATTCGGTCACGAACCGTCATTCGCGCCGCCCGCCCGGCCCCGATACCCGTCACCGACCTGGTGGCGGAAGTGGCGCAGTCGATCGGTCTGCGCCGCGTTCCTGAGACGTTCATCGTCGATCGGCGGACGTCTCCCATGATCTGGTGCGGGCGCAAGCTGCGCCTGGTTCTCCCCTCGTCGCTTTGGGTGGAACTCGACGACATCGGCCGTCGCGCCGTCGTCGTTCACGAGCTGGCCCATCTTAGACGCCGCGACCATTGGGTCTCGTGGGTCGGTTTACTGGTTGGGATTCTCTATTGGTGGTACCCCCTGGTCTGGTGGGTACGCTCCCGCGTCAATGCGGAAGCCGAACATTGTTGCGACGCATGGGTCACGACGCTTCTACCGCGAAGCCGTCGAGCCTATGCGGAGGCGTTGCTGAAAGCGAAGCAGCACGTCTTTGAATCCGATCGTGTCGTGCCTGCCGTGGGCATTGGAATAACAACGGGGCAAGCCGGACGTTTTGCAAGGAGACTCTCGATGGTAATGACGCAGAATGTGAAGCCGAGGCTGTCCCCGCCGGGTATGGCGCTGGTCGCTTCGGTTGCGCTGGCGGGTTGGCTGGCGGCACCGGTCAGCTCATGTCCGCCGGACAAGAAACACGATACGCATCACGCGGCGCAGGTGACGGTCTCGGAGGCGCCATGTGCCGACGTCGGCGTGTCGGCCCTCATCTCGGCAACCCACCCGGGTGGCGAGCATTCCAAGCACTGGGGCCACGGTGACGTCGTCGTAACCGGCGTCGGCAGCGGGTGGGCCAAAGCGAAAGCTCCGTGCGACAAAGGCTGCAGCGGATGCACATCGAAGCATGGCAAGAAGACGAGTGCGCACGACGGCTGCAAATGCTCCAAGAAGAAGAAACATGGGATTCGGGGTGCGACCGTCAGCTCCGGCGAGGGCTGCGGCAAGCATGAGGGTCACGGGAAAGGCCACGACGACGACGATGCCGGCGCGCACGGATTCGGCTCGAAAGGCTACAACCCCATGGGCAAGCTGTTCGAGGGCAAGCACAGCGCACTGCCAAGCGCACTGGGATACGCCTTCGCCTACCCGCAGACCAAGTCCTGGGGCGACTACCGTTTTGCCGGCTACGATGACGACGAGGATCTCGACAAACGCCTCAAGCTGATGGAGCAACGCCTCGAGAAACTCGGCAAGCACATCGCCAAGATCGCCGATGCGTTGGAAGATCACGGCGACAGCCCCGCCGCGCGCCGCGGCGCGAGAACCCCAACGCCGCGCGCGCCTCGAATGGCGCGCGAACCACGCGCACCCCGTGCGCCTCGCGAGCCCCGTACACCGCGCGCTCCGCGCGCCCCGCTTCCGCCGACCGCGCCGGGACCTTCCTTGGTCTTTGAGACCGACTCCGACGACGGCGAGACGATCATCCGAGCCTATCGCATTCCAGACGGAAAACGTGAGGCGCTGACCGAACTCATGGTCCGCTCAGACGTCCCCGTGCTCGTACGTCCCATGGACGACGGCATCGAGGTTCACGGCACCGCCTCCCAGCAACGTGCCTTCGCCGCGTTCGTCAAGATCATCTGCCCGTCGAAGGACGGCCGATCGGACGCCACGGTCCCAAACCTCGAGTTCTTCCCGGAAGCCAAAGTCAGGCAACGCCTCGCCCAGGGGCTCGCCGCCAGAGCAGCAGGCCGCGCCGAAGCCCACGCACACGCCGCGTCCGCCGCCAAGGCACGGGCGCACTACGAACACGCCGTCCAGCAGCAACAGAAGGCAAAAGGCAAGGCCAAGAGTGCCGCGAAGAGCTACAAGCTGGCCCAGAGGATCCACGAAATGCGGGCCAAGCAGGCGGCTTTGGAGCACGAAGCCGAAGCGCTCGAAGATCAGGCCGAAGCACTTCGCGAGAACGCCGAAGACATCCACGAACGAGCCGATGACCTGCGCGAAGAGGCCGAGGATCTCCGCGAAAACGCCAACGACCTGCGCGAAGAAGCCTCGGCTGCAGAAGATAGCGACGACCAAAAGAAACTGCAGAAGAAAGCGCAGGCGCTTCTCAAGCAGGCCAAGAAGCTCGCCGCCGAGGCCAAAAAGCTCGACCGCCACGCAGGCCAACTCAGCAAGAAGGCCGAGAAAGTCCAACAAAAGGCCCAGTCTGCCGAACGCAAAGCGGACAAAGCACAGCAGCACATGGAAGAAATTGACGAATAGAACGCTCGGCCAATCTCCGAGGGGACGGCTTTCCTTCGACCGAAAAGACCACCGGGCGGAGGAAAGCCACACCCACCGAGCCCCGGCAGCCCGCCAGGCCGCTCACATGAACCAACGCCTGGCAACTCGCCGCTCCTCCATCCGTGTGAACTTGTCGTATTGGACGCGACGCGGCCTACGTTCCCCGTCCCCTTTGTTGACAACCGGGGCAGCCCCACCAAGCTGGTCAACGGTGCCGCCAAAGTGTTTCGCCCCGCGCGACCGCTGGCTGGATCGCCCGTCAACATCGACGACGAGGAAACCCCTAGTGGAGGAACGTGCATGCTTCCCTTGAGAATCGCCGCGCTGCTGCTTGTTACCTTACCCTGGACCGGTTGCGCGCAAGCCCGGTCCGCGCCCACCCAAAACCGCCAGAACCAACCCGCCGCATCACAACCTCGCGCCGTTACGGCCGATACACGCCCCCACCCAGCCATGCTGCGCTTTCCAGACGTCGGCGCCTCCCACATCGTCTTCGTCTACGCCGACGACCTCTGGGTCGCCCCGCGGGAAGGCGGCGTCGCATCACCGCTGGCCAGCCCGCCCGGCCTAGAGACCTTCCCTAAGTTCAGCGCCGACGGCTCCACCATCGCCTTCGTCGGAAACTACGACGGCAACGTCGATCTCTACACCATCCCTCTCCAGGGCGGCGTGCCACACCGTGTCACTCATCATCCCGCCGCAGAGACCCTCTGCGATTGGACACCCGGCGGCAAGCTCCTCTTCTACACCAACGCGCTCGCCCCGCTCCGCCGCCGCGCGGAACTCATGACCGTCGCCCCCGCCGGAGGCCTGCCCGAAAAACTCCCGCCCCCCTACGGCGCCAACGGCGCCCTCAGCCCGGACGGAACCTGGCTCGCCTACACACCCCACTCACGCGACAAACGAACCTGGAAACGCTATCGAGGCGGCATGGCCACAGACATCTGGCTCTTCAACCTCCGCGACAACACCTCCCGAAAAATCACCGACTGGGAAGGAACCGACAGCCTCCCCATGTGGCACGGCAACACGCTCTACTTCCTTTCCGACGCCGGACAAAACCACCGCCTCAACATCTGGTCCTATGACCTCGCATCGAACAGACGCCGCCAGATCACCACCTTCGCCGACTTCGACGTCAAGTGGCCATCCATCGGCCCAGGCCCCACCGGCCGCGGCGAGATCGTCTTTCAAAACGGAGCCGACCTCTACCTGCTCGACCTCGCGACCACCACCGCAAAGCCGGTCGATATCACCCTCCCGGGCGATCGCCCCACCATTCGCCCCCATACCGTCGACGCGAGCAAGTTCCTGGCAAACTGGAACGTCTCCTCCACCGGAAAACGAATCGCCCTCGAAGCACGCGGTGACATCTGGACGGTTCCCGCAAAGCACGGCGCCCCACGTAACCTCACCCGCTCCGATGGTGTCGCCGAGCGCGACCCGATGTGGAGCCCCGACCGACGCTGGATCGCCTACTTCAGCGATCAATCCGGCGAATACGAACTCTACATCACCCAGTCCGACGGAAAGGGCGAGACCAAACAGCTCACCCAAAACGCAGACCTCTACCGCTACCGTCCCACCTGGTCACCCAACGCCAAGTACATCGCATTCACCGACAAAGGCGGCGGCCTGCACCTCCACAACATCGACTCCGGCGAAACCAGACAGTTCGACACCGAACCCCAGTCCGGGCAACCGGGCTTGAGCTGGGCGAGCGATTCCGCCTGGATCGCCTACACCAAGAACGCCGACAACACCCAGCCGGCCGTGTGGCTCTACAACGTGACCACCGACGAAAAGCACCAGGTCACCAGCGGGATGTTCGCTGACACCTGGCCCACGTTCGACCGAAAGGGCGACTACCTCTTCCTCGCGTCGAATCGCGATTTCACTTCGCCGACTTACGACGACATCGGTACGACCTTCGTCTACGCCGACACCGATACTCTCCTCGTGATTCCCCTGCGCGATGACGTAGGCTCACCCTGGGCGCCCAAGAGTGACGAGGAAACCTGGGACGACGACAAGGACGGCAAAGACGAAGACGACGAGAAGAAGGAAGACGAGCCCGACGACAAGGAAGACACCGACAAAGGGGACGCGGAGGAACGCACGGACGAAGACTCGGATGACGACGAGGAATCCTCTGATAAAAGCGACGCGGACAAGAAGAAGGAGAAGGAGGGACCCAAACCCGTCGTGATCGAGATCGACGGATTCGAACGTCGCGCACTCAAGTTACCCGTGAAAAGAGGCGCCTTCACCGGGCTCGCCGTTACGCACGACGGCAAGCTCGTCTATACCCGTCAGCCGCGACGCGGCGCCGGTGCCGACCCTGCCATCCACATCTTCGACCTCGAAGACGAGAAGAAGAAAGAAAAGACCGTCGTCAAAGATGCCGGAGCGTTTCGCATGTCCGCCGATGGCAAGAAGCTCCTGGTACGCAAGGGCAGCAAGATGTCCATCGTCGATGCCAAGGCCGATCAGAAGCTCGACAAATCCGTCTCCCTCTCCGGCATGAGCGCCAAGATCGATCCGCGCAAGGAATGGCGACAGATCTTCACCGATGCCTGGCGCATCCAACGCGACTTCTTCTACGACCCCAATATGCACGGACTCGATTGGAACGCTACGAAAGAGCGCTACGCCAAGATGATCGACGACTGCGTGTCACGGCGCGACGTCGCCTTCGTCATCGGTGAAATGATCTCCGAACTCAACGTCGGCCACGCCTACGTCCGAGGTCTCGGCGACGTCGAAAACGCACCGAGCGTCTCCGTCGGAATGCTCGGCGCCGATTTCGCACTGGACCAGGGCGCCTACAAGATCACCAAAATCTACGAAGGTGCACCGTGGGACGTCGACGCACGAGGGCCGCTCAGCAAGCCCAACGTCGACGTCAACGAAGGGGACTTCCTGCTCGCCGTCAACGGCGTACCTCTCGATGCTTCGAAAGACCCCTGGGCTGCCCTGCAAGGCCTGGCCGACAAAGTCGTAACCTTGACCGTCAGCGACAAACCGAGACGCGACGACGACGCCCGCGACGTCACCGTCAAAGCCCTCGACGGTGAAGGCAACCTGCGCTACCGCGCCTGGATCGAGAAGAACCGAGCCTACGTCGCCGAGAAGACAAACGCCCGCGTCGGCTACATCTACGTCCCCGACACCGGCGTCAACGGCCAGAACAACCTCCTGCGCCAGTTCTACGGGCAACGACACAAAGACGCACTCATCATCGATGAACGGTGGAACGGTGGAGGCCAGATCCCCACGCGATTCATCGAACTGCTCAACCGCCCCGTCATGAACTACTGGGCGCGCCGTCACGGGCGAGACTCCACCTGGCCGCCCGACGCCCATCACGGACCCAAGTGCATGCTCATCAATGGGCTGGCCGGCTCCGGCGGCGACTGCTTCCCCTATTACTTCCGCAAAACGGGTCTCGGCAAGCTCATTGGAATGCGCACCTGGGGCGGGCTCGTCGGAATCTCCGGAAACCCGACGCTGATCGATCGGGGCCGAGTCTCCGCGCCAACCTTCGCTTTCTACGAAAACGACGGGACCTGGGGCGTCGAAGGGCACGGCGTCGACCCGGACCTCGAGGTTGTCGATGATCCCGCACTGATGACCGACGGCGGCGACCCCCAATTGGACGCCGCCATTCGCCAGATGATGCTGGAGCTGGAAAGAAATCCGTACGTGGCGCCGAAGAGGCCGCCCTATCCCGACCGCAGCGGAATGGGCATCCGCGACGAGGATAAGTAGCCCGCAAGAACGCAACGGGTGCCATAGCGGGTGCCATGACGGGTGCCATGGCGGGTGCCACGACGCCGGTTTCCAACCGGTGGATGTAGCGTCACCCCTTGTGGGTGACGAAGCGACGGGTGCCACAGCGGGTGCCACGACGCCGGTTTCCAACCGGTGAATGTAGCGTCACCCCTTGTGGGTGACGAAGCGACGGGTGCCACAGCGGGTGCCACGACGCCGGTTTCCAACCGGGGAATGTCGCGTCACCCCTTGTGGGTGACGACGCGACGGGTGCCA
>JAJDDV010000181.1 GCA_029260135.1 Phycisphaerae bacterium
CCAGACCACCCTCTGGCAATCCATGCAGGCCGTGCTTGACGCGGTGACACCCTCCGACGCCACCAACTGCTTCCGTCACGCAGGATACACGCTACATGTTGACTGAAACCGCTCTAGTGTCCGTCACTCGAGGAACGCTGAAGTACTTGTCGCAAGTTTGAAACTCTTGACAAGGAAGATGAGAAACCAGACTCCTACGGCAACGTACCCGCCAAGCAGAATGCTCATGACCGTAATACCGTATGCCTGCATTGCGAATTCCGTCGCGATTGACACGGATCCTGTATAGTACACAAGATACAAGAGATAGAGGCAGTAGGTCAGGTATTTGTCTACGAGTCGGCGATCACCTGAGGCCGCCTCCTCCAGCCACGTTTCCCACCCGACGGCACCGGGGATATTACTTTCAATGTGCTTCTTGATGAATGCGCCGCACCGCATGAGCGTGTGGTTTTCGGCCAGAAACAGCAGGGCAACGACAATGACCAGGATCGGAATTGTGAGGATCGCCAGCTTGAGTTCGTACACGGTGGCTAGAAAGTGGGCACTGGGGACAATGACCAAGCCGAATCCGATGACTTTGAACTCCCGGGCTTTCGATTGTTCGATCTCAGTTCTCAGTGAGATGAACTGCTCTCGCATGAATTCCGAGGCTTGCATTGTTCAGGACCTCCTGGTTTCCCGTGCGCAACTCGACGCTGCTCGCGCAGTGTGATTCGATCGAGATGTTCGGCACCGAGTCTACCTGTAGCATCTGATTGTACGTGTCGTATCTGCGGACTCAATGGTACGATGAGGATCAATGCGTTGATGGCCCCGGCGGCCCTTATTAGGAAGACTGTCATGGAGCGGACCCGTTAGCGGCCCCTTCAGTCTCGCTCCATTGGACACTACTCGTCGCCTGCGAGTTCCTTAAGCGCGAGATGTGCCGCCCCAATGACGCCCGCTTCGTGTCCAAGCTTCGCAAGTGTAATCTCCGGCAGGTTCGAATCGGTTGACGATTTCTGGCGTCCAAGATGTTCTCGGATGCTGTCAAGAAGAAAGCCGCCGGCGCGGCTCATGCCGCCACCGAAGACGATCCTCGCCGGATTGTAGAAGCGCTGAATGTTGATGCAGGCAGCAGCGAGATAGAAACAGGCCTCGTTCCAGATTCGCAAACAGACGGCGTTGCCTTCTCTTGCGTAGCGCACGACCCACTCAGCGTCAATGACTTGCCCCGATGACACAGCGTCCGAGAGGACCTTCGACTCACCCTGCTGGATGGCTTCGTTGACTCGACGCGCCACAGCGCTGGCCGATGCGTACTGCTCGAGGCAGCCCCGTTGCCCGCACGAACATTGAAGACCATCGAGAGAGACGATCATGTGACCGAGTTCCGCGGCATTCTCGAAGTGACCGTGCAAGATCGCCTCATTCAAAACCACGCCACCGCCAACCCCGGTACCCAACGTCAGCATCACGAGATCGCCGGTTTGCTCACCGGCTCCGACCCAATACTCGCCGAAGGCTGCGACATTTCCGTCGTTGTCGAGCGTCACTCGGAGCCCGAGTTTGTCCTGGAGGCGATCTCGGAGTCGTACGTTGCTCCACCCGGGCAGGTTGTTGGATCGGACGATCATTCCCATACGATGGCTAATTGGCCCAGGGGCCCCCACACCAACGCCCACGAGGTCGGTCCCGTCGGGCGCGTCACCGCGTGAAGATTCGGCCAACCTGGCCAAATCGGCGATAACGGCATCCGGACCGCGAGAGGCCGCCGTGGGGCACTCTCGTTTGGACTCGACCGTTCCTTTTGAATCAACCAACGCCACTTTCAGGTTGGTTGCCCCGAAATCGACGCCGATCGCCATGCGATGTGCCATGTGTTGGTTCCTGTCTGCGGTAGACTTCGAAAGCGGAGGAGAATCTCTTGGGGATACGGCTGATTTGGACTCATCATTCGGAGTGAAGCTCCGCGTGCCTAGTGCTCGTGAGCCAACGATTCCCAAAGCATTAGTCGGTATTCCATTGAAGTTGTGCGAGCCGCGCCGCCGTCCAAGCGAACTCCGGTGTCAAAGACCCGTCATGCCGCGGTCGTGTCGCGAGGCTCATGTTCGCACAAGGCGAATGCCAGCACAACGGTTGCTACACGCCTGAGCGATTGACCACCTTCCCCGCCTCCCGTCTCCAGTGTGCGACTGGCGATAAAGTAGTGCTGGAGTTGCGGTAGCCTACCGTGCCGCGATACTCAGTCGAAGGTGCTTTTCCAGGCGGGCGTCAAGGCTCCAGTGGTACAAGAAGCCTGGAAACGTAGGTCTATTGTTTTCCGAGAGTTCGGTGAAGGCCTTGCTGGATGGGCCACTGCGCTCGACACAAGTAGATGGCGGGATGGTCCAGGCCTTCGCTCGCCACGGAGCAGACCAGATGACCGTTTTCTCCGCAGCACTGCTTCTGCTTCTCGTGATGGACCCGTTCGGGAACATCCCCTTCTTCATCGCTGCGCTAAAGCACGTCGACCGGGCCAGACACACGCGGATCATCATCCGCGAGCTGCTCATCGCTCTCGCCGTCCTGATCGTCTTCCTCTTCGCCGGTCAACACATCCTCAGCGCGCTGCAAATCTCCGAACCGGCGCTGACAGCCTCCGGCGGCACTGTCTTGCTCTTCATCGCCACGAAGATGATCTTCCCGAGCACCGGCGGGTCGCCGGCCGAGGAGGTCTCGGGAGAGCCGTTTGTGGTTCCCCTGGCCATTCCCTACGTCGCCGGTCCCTCCGCGATGGCGGCCGTGCTGCTCATCATGAACCGGGAACCCGACCGCTGGCCCGCGTGGTTGTGCGCGCTCGTCCTGGCCTGGCTGGCGACCGGCCTGATCATCTCACTATCCGGCGTCCTGGCCCGATTCCTGGGAGAAAAAGGCCTGGTCGCGATCGAGCGCCTGATGGGCATGCTTCTGGTCGCGATCGCAATCCAGATGCTCATGACCGGCATCGCCCAGTTCATCGCATCGGTGAGCGGCTCGAACCCGGTCGTGTGAATCGAGACGAGTCGCAGGCCGGGTTTCCGCTCCCTCACGGTCGCGGCTCGGCAGGATCGCCACCGTACGACGCACGGGATTCTCGGGTTTCCGCTCCCTCGCGGTCGCGGCTCGGCAGGATCGCCACCGTACGACGCACGGGATTCTCGGGTTTCCGCTCCCTCACGGTCGCGGCTCGGCAGGATCGCCACCGTACGACGCACGGGATT
>JAJDDV010000182.1 GCA_029260135.1 Phycisphaerae bacterium
GGGGTGGGGAGGGGGAGGCTGAATTGCTCGCATCGTGCTATCGATGTTCGCTGGAGGTCGCTCGGGAGCACGGCTGTGAATCGGTGGCATTTCCCGCGATAAGCTGCGGTGTTTACGGGTATCCGCTGGGTGAGGCGGCGCAGGTCGCGATTTCGACCGTCCGGGAGTCCTTGGATGGCTGCGGCGGGCCAGCGTTGGTTCGCTGGGTGATGTTTGACGTGGCGGCGTACGATGCTTGGATCGAGGCGCGTGTGGCGCTGGGGGAGATCTGAGACGTGTCCGTGGGGCGACGGTCGGGCTGGGTACATCTGCAGAATGCTGTAGGTTCGGCGAGTTTCGCTTGGCGGTGGGAACCGGCGCTGCCTTGACACGAAACTAAGCCGCCAGAAGAATGAGTCGGGACGTTTTCTAGTAGAAAGGCGGACGACGAACGATGCTGTCAAGTGGAATCACTGTTGCCCGGAGACGGGCTGGATGCCTCGGACTGGTTCTGGTGTTGAGCGGGGTGGTTTGTGGGGTGACTGCGGGCGAAGAGCGTTATTACGTCACGCGTGAGGGAACGAAGATCCGGATGACGCAGTCGACGACGGAGCTGGGGGTCCTGTTCTGGTCTGCAGTGGATGTACCCGCGGCCAAGGTTCGTTTTGCGGCGTCGAAGCGTGGTGAACTGGGCGATGTCGCCGGGTTTCCGGATTCTCCGCTGAAGATCCTGCGCGTATCTGATGTTTCGCGCAAGAGACGTCAAGAGATTCAGAAGGAGGCGGCCGTTCGGGTGGCGGGGAAGGTCTACCGGTTCGAGGGTTCGTCCATCCCGGTGGTGGCGGCACGTCGGATTGTCGTGAGGCTGCGCCCTGAGGTTACCGAAGTGCAGCGTGCGAATCTCTGGAGCGACTACCGTCTTCACGATGTAAGAGCGATGAAGCGTCTACCGGGTGTCTATTCCGCGGTGCTGGAGGAGGGCTTGGATGAGGTGTTGATCGCCGAGCGTCTTGCGGAAGACCCGTTCACTGTCTGGGCGAATCCAGATCTCATCCGCCCCGTTCGGCGGATGCAGGTGCCACCGCCGTCGGATGAGTTCTTTGAGGAGCAGTGGCACCTCGACAACACGGGGCAGAGCGGTACGGAAGATGCCGACATCGACGCGCTTGAGGCGTGGGCGATCGCCGACGGTGAGGGTGTGTTGTTCGGTATGTACGACGACTCGTGCGACGTGGACCATGAGGACCTTCAATCGCGGTACATCGGAACGGGCCAAGATGTTTGGTTCTTACCTGGTGAGCCGGGCTACGACGATCCACGTCCGAAGTCGTTTGGCGATCATCATGGAACGTCGGTGATGGGTCTGGCGGTTGCGACCGCCAATACGCTCGGTGTCCGGGGCGTTTCGTCCAGTGCGCGTTTCACGGCGTCTCGTCCGCTGTTGGCGTTCGAATTTGAGGTCGCGAGTGCGATGGCGTTTGCGATTGAGCAAGGGGTTGATGTCCATATCAACAGCTGGGGTTATCCCGACTTCCTTCCGGATTCACCTGTCGTGAAAGACGCGATCGAGGCTGCCTTTCTGGAGGGTCGCGACGCTGACGGTCCCGGCGGCGATGACCCGCTGGGCATGCTGATCTTCTTCGCGTCGGGAAACGGTGATTTCAACGGAATCGGAATTGAAAGTGAGCCCGGTTTTGCCTTGGCAGCGTTACCGACGACCATCAGCGTCGGCGCTACTGACCACGATGACAAGCTCGCAGTATTCAGTAACTTCGGCGATACGTTGAACTTCGTTGCCCCAGGAACGTCCGGGATCGCGACGACCGATGTTCAGGACGGAGTCTACTTCAGCGATGGGTACAACTCCGGCGGATTTCTAGGATTCTCCGTACGTGACATTGATCCCGGTGGCAACTACACCGGCGATTTCGGGGGGACGTCCGCTGCCACGCCGATTGCGGCGGGTGTGGCCGGGCTTGTTCTTTCGGTCAATCCGAATCTGACGGCGACGGATGTGCGGATTCTGATGGAGCATACGTGCGATCAGATCAGTCCGGACGACGCCGAGTACAACGGTATCTCGAGCCGGAGTTTCACCTATGGATACGGTCGTATTAACGCCCATCAGGCGGTGTTGTCCGCTGAGGAGACACTGACGAATGGCAGGATCACGTGGCCTGACCATCCGCAAAATGTGCGCGTGCAAGGCTCGCTTTTGAGCTGGCGTCCGGGTGTGGGAACGGAAGAGGTTCTTGTGGTTCAGAGTTCATTGGATTTTGCGTTCGTGCCGGAAGACGGTGTTTGCTATGACGCAAGGCAGCTGAATTGTTCGACGGCGACGCTCGTTGCGCTTCCGGAGAACGTTGCGGTGACGGATGTTGTCGGGGGATGCGGCGGTGAATGCCCTACGGACTTGCAGCAGTCGCTGAGCTTCGTTCCGCCCGCGGTGGGGAAGACGTTCTTTGCGCTGTACGGTTCTAACTCGATCGGACGCTACTCGTTCGGCGTTCCCACCGATTCGACGGGGGAGTCGACGGGCGGGGGCGGCACGGAGGATATTCCTCCGCCGGCGATTACGATTGCCGCTACACCGCTTGTCGGTGACTCTCCGCTGCGCGTGCAGTTCAACGGCAATGGGGTGACGGCGCTGGGGATTGACCCGTCCAAGACGGCCTGGGACTTTGAGTTCGATCCGATCGACGGGTTTTCCGTCGACGCACAGGTGGCGAAGGCGGAGAAGATCTACGAAGCTGCACCGGGTGAGGAGAAGCGTTTTCGCGCTGTGCTTCGCATGACGGATGTGGGTGGTACGACCGGCGCGGCCAGTGTGGATATTCGCGTGACCGGACCTGCCGATCCGGATAGTGTTGTTAGCGAGGGCGATCTTCCGGGCGTTCGGATTACCGCCGAGGCCGGAATCGCACCGATTGATGAGCGTTGCCGATCGAGTCTCTGCGGTGAGGCGCCCTTCGACATCGTGTTCAACCTGTCGACCGAAACGACGGATGCGACGCTGACGGTGGACGCGGTGTTGTGGGACCTTGGTGACGGAACGATCTCGACGAATCAATCGGTGTTCCACAGCTACGTGAACAGCGGGGAACTGTCGCTTGTGCTTCCCGTGACCGCGACGGTGACCTTGAGGTCTTCAACGGGCGACACGGTGACCACTTCGATGACGGAGCTCGTGAGCATTCTTCCGGGGACCGGTGCAGATGATGATGGATCCATCAACCTTCCTGGAACGGAGGTGCGGGGGGAAGGTGGTTCGGCGTCACCGTGCGGTACGGTGACTCTCATTCCACTGGTTTTCAGCTTGGGTTTGGTGTTCCTACGTCGCGTCCGATTTGTCTCGTCGCGTTGACGGCGGCCTGGCGGAATGACCTGATTATGTTGCCTAAGTCAAGCCATCGCGTGGCGGAAGTGATCAAGCTGGCGAACCAGGTTGCGCGAGAGTACGACCTGGAGTATGTGGGCACCGAGCATCTGCTGCTGGCGATTCAGCGCGAAGGGACGGGTGTGGGAGCGGCGGTCCTTACCAAGCGCGGTATCACGGAGGGTGACCTTGCCGATGCGATCGAGGCGCTGGCCAAGAAACAGCTCGAAGAGACGTGGGTGTTCGGTCGATTGCCTGGGACGCCGCACTTTCGCAACGTGATGTCGATCGCCGTTGAACAATGCCAGCAACTCGAGAGTCGTGAGGTCTCGACGGAACATCTCTTGTTGGCGTTGCTTAAAGAACACGGGAGCGTTGCCTGCAACGCCCTTAAGTCGCTCGGCGTGTTGTACGACGATGCCCGCGCGGCCGTGCTGCAGATTACCTCGTCTGATTAGGTATGGGCCACCATGGAGGACCCGCCGACAAGCCAAACGTCGGGTCGTGAAGTCCGGCGGCGGTACGGCCGAGGTTTTGGGGGTCGTCCGCTGCCACGCTATGTCATCGGCCTGGCGATCGGAATCGTGGCCGTGAAGATGTTCATGGGGGGTGGGGCGTCTCGCGCTCGAGCGCTGCGAACTCGTATCCTCTGTGCCGGACATCTTCAGGATGCTGCTGCCGCTGCAAGCCTCTATGGCGGTGGGCATCCGGGCGGGGAAATCTCGCTGCTGGATTGGCTTGTTGAGAGCGGGCATCTGACTTTGGCTCAAACGCTCTGTCCGGCTGGCGATAGCGACACGTCGAACTACGTTTTGATTCCGCCTTCAAGAGACGGGACCATGGTCTCTCGAATGGTCGTTGCGTTTGAGCCTAAGTCGAACCACGGCGGGGAGGGAGGGAACGTCGTGTTTGCCGATGGACATGCCGAGTTTGCGCGCGGAGTGGAGTACGATCGGTTGCGCGCTGAAGCGGTGGCTCGCAAGGGCGAGCATCGCGAATCGGACTGAAGTGGCTCAGATTTCCGCGTGGCGTCCTGCGGCGCGACCGGCCCACCCTCTCCGGCCGGCCGGTCAACGCCGAGGTCGTGTCCACACACCGAATCGCCGCGGCGATGAACGACGTTCGACGCTACGACGACCGGGGTGTACGGCAAGGCTGCGATGGGGGAGTTAAGCCCGAGGCGTCCGACGTTCGGGTCAAGCGGGACGACAAAAACCAAACTTCCCGCCTCGGGCCACCTCCCCATCAACGGTTCATACGAGCGGGACGAACTTGTCTAACACGGCGACCGGTGTTTTTTTGCCAGGCGCGTTTCGTCGAGCCGTTCGACCGGAACGGGTGCGATCATGGAGGATTATTCGGACGCCCATGCGTCGGCAATGACCAGAGCGCTGAGCATTCCCTGGGCCTTGTTGAGGGTCTCCTGGTATTCGGAGGCGGGTTCGGAGTCGGCGACGATACCAGCGCCGACCTGCGCGTCGACGCGCCACGATCCAGTGGCGCCATCCGGCGTGATCACCAGCGTTCGAAGTGCGATGCAGGTGTCCATGTTTCCGGAGAAGTCGACGTATCCTACCGCGCCTGCGTAAGGTCCGCGGCGGACGGTTTCCAGCTCGTCGATGATTTCCATAGCGCGGACTTTCGGAGCACCGCTGACGGTTCCCACGGGGAGTACGCTTCGCAGGGCATCGAAGGCGGTCTTTCCTTTGGCCAGCGTTCCCGAGACGTGGCTGCTAATGTGCATGACGTGACTGTATCGCTCGACCGACATGAGGTCATTGATGTTGACGCTCCCGGGTTCACAGACTCGGCCCAGATCGTTTCGGCCCAGATCGACGAGCATGACGTGCTCGGCACGTTCTTTGGGGTCGGCGAGCAGTTCCTTTTCGAGTCCGAGGTCCTCCGCTTCTGTTTTGCCGCGGTGCCGCGTTCCCGCCAAGGGGCGGGTCGAGACGGTACGCCCCTCGAGCCTGCAGAGCACCTCCGGTGATGCACCGACCAGCGTAACCGTCGGCGACTGGACCAAGAACATAAAGGGTGAGGGGTTGATCACGCGCATGGCGCGGTAGACGTCGAAGGGCGGGGCGGAAGTCGTAGCGGATAGCCGCTGCGACAAGACGACCTGGAAGATATCGCCGGCACGAATGTAATCCTTACATCGATCCACGGCGTCACCGAACTGTTCAGGGGTCAGGTTGCTGTTGTAGGCTTCCGTCGTTGGAGCCGTTGTCACCAGCGGCTTGATCGGGTCCGGACGAGAGGCGGCGAGCCTCTCGACCATGCGTTCGATTCGATCGCGCGCGCGATCATACGCGGCATCAAGATCGCCGTCTGGATCGGATTTTGCGTGGGCGATGACGTGTACGAGTTTGCGGACATGATCGAAGACGACCATTTCGTCATAAAGGCCGAAATGAAGGTCGGGGAGGTTTCGATCGTCCGGCGGCGGTGTGGCGAGCTTCGGCTCATATTGGCGGACGACGTCATACCCGGCGTACCCGACGGCTCCACCGAGGAACCGTGGAAGCTCGGTCGGATGTGCGGCGCGGTATCGGCCCACCAGTGCTTCGAGCTTTTCGAGAGGATCGACGCCGTCATACGTCGTTGCGCCTGTCGGTTCGGTGATGACGGTTCGCCCATTCTTTGCCTCGACCTGCGCCATGGGGTGCGTCCCGAGGAACGAATACCGTGCGATGTTCTCGCCACCGATGACACTCTCGAGCAGGAAGGCATGGTCGGCTTCGGCGGCCAACCGGTCGAACGCGGAGACCGGTGTGAGCTGATCGCTGAGTAGACTTGTGTAGAGTGGTACGACGTCGACGGTGGCCGCAAGCTCATGGAAGTCGCTGCGGATTGGTAGGACTTGAAGCATTGAGGGGATCGTAGCGATCGTGAAATCACTGGTCAACGACGGCTGATTCGATGGCCGGCGTGCTCGGTGCGTCGGCCTCTGTTTTGCTTCGACCATCACTGGATAAATCGCGTGCTTGTTCCGGACTTACGCCCCTCTTTAGGCGCGGGGCAGGCGGTGCGCCGGCGTTCTCTTCGGCTTCGAGGTGTTCTGTGGGGCGGAGGTGAAGGAGTGGGGTGCAGATTGACGATGTACAGCGGTGTCCATAAAATAGGGATGAAGAGGTAACGATCGGCTGGATGACTGACCGATGAGTTTTGTTTGTCAACGCTGCAACGAGGCCAAGGCGACCGTCCACATCACGGACACGGTCCCGCAGAAGCGGGAGCAGCATCTGTGTGAGGCTTGCGCAGAGAAAGAGGGGGTGATCGTCAAGCCGCATCACACAACGAACGAGATTCTCCAGCAGTTTATCAAACAGAAAGCCGGGGTCTCGGTATCGGATGACGCGACCTGCCCGAAGTGCGGTCTGACGTTCCGCGAGTTTCAGCTGAACGGGCAGCTCGGCTGCCCGAACGACTACGACGCGTTCAAGGCGTTGCTCGCGCCGTTGATCGAGCGTGCGCACATGGGCGCCACGCACCACGTCGGAAAAGTCCCGGCCGCGGCCGGTCCAGCCGCGCAGAAGCAGGCGGGTCTCTTTCGCCTTCGGCGCGCGCTTGAAGAGGCGATCGAGAAAGAGAATTACGAACGAGCCGCGCGGGTGCGTGATCAGATTCGAGAAATGGAATCGGCATGACGCTGGACGATTTATCGCGCACGACCGGCGAGTGGCTTCGCGGCGTCGGCCAGATGTCTGACGTCGTCCTGTCTTCACGGATCCGGCTGGCGAGGAACCTGTCGGACCGTCCATTCTTGACGACGGCCAGTTCGAGCGACCGAACGGAGATTTACCGGGCGGTTGCGGATGCCATCACGTCGACGTCGGCCGGACAGGATGGGATTCTGATCGATGTTGACGAGGCGGACGTGCTCGACCGGGAGATTCTCGTGGAGCGTCACCTCGTCAGTCGTCAGCATGCGGGCGGCGAGGGGAGCCGCGGGGTCAGCGTTTCAGCTGACGAGACCCGCGCGTTGATGATCAACGAAGAGGATCACCTTCGCATTCAGGCGTTGCGCAGTGGTTTGGAGTTGGACGCTCTTTGGGAGGATATCAATCAGGTCGACGATACGCTGGCGGAGCGTCTGAATTTCGCGTTTGATCGGCAGTGGGGTTATCTGACGGCGTGCCCGACGAATGTGGGCACGGGAATTCGCGTTTCGGTGATGCTGCACCTTCCGGCGCTGAAGATGACCAAGGAGATTGAACGGGTCGCGCGTGCCGCTCGCGACATGCGTCTGGCCGTGCGAGGTATGCACGGTGAGGGAACCGACGTGGTCGGTGATCTCTATCAGCTATCGAATCAGACGACGCTGGGCAAGTCGGAACGCGAGGTGATTGAATCGTTCAGTCAGGTGATTGTTCCCAAAGTGGTCGAGTATGAGCGGGCCGCTCGAGAGTCCCTCAGCCAGAGCACGCCGGAACGTCTGGACGACCAGATCTGGCGTGCGTACGGCGTGCTCTCGAACGCGCGCAGCATCAGCAGCGACGAGACGCAGGCCATGCTGTCGCCACTGCGAATGGGGATTCATCTGGGGCGGTTTGATCGTTTTGATATTGCCACGCTGAACGAGTTGTTCCTGCACACTCAGCCGGCGCACCTTCAGCGCATCGCGGGGAAGTCACTCGAGGATGAACAGCGGGACGTTGTCCGGGCGGAGTTCCTTCGAGAGCGCCTGGCGGAAACCTCTTGAGGGGGATGCGACGTCGCGGATTTTGTTCTCGCCACTGGGCGAACGCGGTTCCGTCTTGCGCGAAGGGAGAACGCCACTCGGATCGAGTGGCGTCGTCAGGCATTCGATGAGCGAGACGCTGCTCTGTTCGCCTAGAGTCCCTGAAGTAGTTCGGAGACCTGGAGCCCCAGGGAATTGCTGATTCGTGCCAACGCCCAGATCGAGGCGGCGTTCTTTCCGAGTTCCACCTGGGAGAGCTGCGATGTTGTGAGATCGGTTCGGTCCGAGAGCTGGCGCAGGGTCAGGTTTTGGGCGAGTCGATGGCTGCGGATGCGCTGGCCGATGAGACGGTTGAGTTCGCTTTCATCCGTATAGATAATGCCCATCTGCTGGCAAGCCCGTTCGACGGAGGCGATCAACTCCTCTTGCTTGAAGGGCTTTGAGATATAATCGCAGGTTCCTCGGCGCATGGTCTCGGTGGCGCTGTCGAGGTCGGGATAGGCCGTCATGACGATGCAACTCATGCGGTCATCGATTCCTTTCAGTTTCTCGACGACTTCGACGCCGTCCATAGTGGGCATTCGAAGGTCAATGAGCGCAATCTGAAAAGACTCTTTTTGAGCCGCTGAGACGGCCTCGTCCGCGTCGATAAAGGTTCGGGGGTTGTAGCCGTGGTCCTCCAGCAACAATCCGACGGTCTTGCAAATGGACGGATCGTCGTCGATGACCAAGACTTTGATGTGGTGCCGAACGCCCATGATCTACTCCCTTCGTACAGTTCCCTTTTTCCGTGGCGGAAATGGGCCTGCGTTGATATTTACGATGACTTAAGTTCGCCCGTCAAAACAATGCGAGTCGGCGTCTGGCCCGAGTATCGGCCAAAGCGCCCTACGAACCAAGAATGATACTGTTGTACTGGACAGGATTCCAGCACTAGGCGAAACGCCAACGAAAAAAAAAGCGAAACCGGCCGATGTTTCTCGCTACTGGAATTTTGGAAGTCACGGGAAAGCTTCCGGTCGTTTGATAGTGCATCGACACTTTATGGCGCAAGCGGTATGAGGGGTGGATTGTCGCGGAGAGGCGTCTTCGTTGAGGATGAGCGGTCCGATATTCTGTGTGGCAGGCGCGTCTTGCGTCGCGGGGCAGACAGGCTTTGAATCCGAGTACCTCGAACAACGATTAGAATGTCATGACCGAACCGGAATCGCAATCGCCGCCTCCGCCGGCGCCCACCCCCACGTCCGAAGTCGCGGATTGTGAAGCCGGGGCCAGGGATTCTCGCGTGTCAGGTGGACGTAACGCGAAGCTGCTTGTGAGCCTCGTCGTCCTTTTTCTGACAGCGGTGGGGACATGGAGTGCTTATTGGGCCGAGCTGCGGAACGACCAGTATCAACTGGTCGAGCTGGGACGGCGCGTGTTCGACGGGGGGCGTATGTATGTGGACGTGTGGGAGAACAAGCCCCCGGGCATTGCGTGGATCAATGCGCTGGGGATCGCGCTGAGCGGGGGCGGGCAAATCGGTGCGTGGGTCCTTCCGGGGGTTGCAGGATTGCTGGCGGTGTTCGTGTTCGGTGTAACGATGTCGCGGCTTCTGAGTGGGGCGGCGGCTTTGGCGACATCCGTCGTTGCTGCTCTTGCGTTGTCGATTCGCTTGTATGACGCCACCTCCATCAATCCGGATTTCTACTCCGCTTTGGCGGACCTCGTTGCGTGTTCGCTGTGGATGGCTGCGGTACACGCTGATCGGCGCGCGTATACGGTGTCGTTCGGCCTAACCGCGGGGCTTTTCTGGGCCTTGGCGGTAACGATCAGGCAAACCGGCATCGTTGGGCTGATGGTGGTGACGGTGG
>JAJDDV010000183.1 GCA_029260135.1 Phycisphaerae bacterium
TCTTTTCATTGCCGAAATGAGATCGAACGATGCTGAATGCGTCGCGACCGAACGAACCGCCGCTCACTCAACCCGCGGATAGTGACGCTCGAAGTCGTGCGCCTCGAACGGTGACCGTCCCAGCCGCCAGAAGCAGCAACCCCATCGCAGCAACGCCCCACTGCGACACCGTCGGAATCGCAGGGTCGACCCACTCACGCAGGACCACCGAGTTGTAGTCGTTGGTCGTGTCGATTCCACCCAGAAGCAGCTCGTTCATCGACTTGTCCAGGTAGTTCCGAAAGACACTGGTGGGATTGTCGGGGTTCTGCGTGCCGGCGTAGCTCGAATAGCCGTACCCGTTCGCGATGATCTGTGGTATGAGAATGTTCTTCACTGCCCATACATCCAGCGCGACGGGATCCGTTCCGGCCACGAGCTGATCACGTCGGGACGCATCGGCGTACGCGGCGTAGGGACCATTCCCCGGACGCGCAAGAATCCAAATACAGTCCAGAATGGTCAGGTCCGGCCGACGAACCTCAGCCATCAACGACCCCAATCCGCCCCGACCCACGCCGTTGTGCGAATCCGTCCCCAGCAACCAATCCATCGTCACCACGCCCATGTGGTTCTTCACGCTGGCCGTCACCGCATAGATCCCATGCGTCTTCAAGACCGGCATGTTGATGACGACGAGCTTGCCCGGATCGTAAGTCCCTGTCGGCAGCCCCGGCAACCAGATCCCGTGCTTGTAACTGACAAACGCACCCTCGGCACTCTGAAACTTGGGATACGAAACGCGAATCAGCGACTGCGGATCTTGCACAGCCGCCACGACATAACCGTCAAAACCATCGCCCGTATCATACTCCCCTACGGAATTGCCCCGGATGTTGTCCCACAACTCCGTCGAAACGTGCCAACCCTCATTCACGAACTCCGTCACCACGTCCAACGTCGATTGGCTCTTGTCCTCAGCGTTGTTCCAGGTGTTCGTGAAGCTACCCAGCCCCTGACCGTTGTCAGCCACGATGACCTCGCCCGTGAACCCGTCCGGATGCTCGACAACACGGCGAATCACTCCGCGAAGCACGTCCGTGTTCGTCCCGCCTCGCTCGGTCCACTGCGCGTTGATTTTCAGCAAGACGACGTCATCGGCGTCAATCAACCCCGTTGGCCCGGAGGTGAGCCCTTCACTAACGGAACGATGCCACTTCAACCCGTTCATCCCCATCAGCGAGACCAAGTCGTCGACCCCGCCAAAGCGACCCGGCTCGACCCCACGCGCATCGTTGACGAGAAACACCTCCGGCGCATAGTCCACCGGCGGTGTCAGAATCGCTACGCTCTCCTGCCCGTCAAACGATGCCACGGCAAACCAGCTGACACTGCAAGCCACCGCCGCCCCGGCGCAGACCTTCCCCGCCCGAGTACGAAGCAAAGCCAGGATTCGCCGCCGGGCCACGATCACCGCCGCCACCGCGGGGACCCCGAAGGCCGCCACGGCCGTCCCCGCCGCCGCCTGCTGACAGGGGTATGCCAATCGGCTTGGCTTGGTTCCGCTCCGAAGTACGACCCACACAAGCGCCAGCAACCCTGTCAACACCGTCCACGAGGAGACCCACGCGCGCATCCACCAAGGCCACTGACCCACGCGGCCTTCGCTGTGCCGACTGCGGGCGCAGTGCCTGTTGGTCCCTCCAGATAAGCGCATACCGGTATTCCTCCCTTCGGGGGTGCTCAGTATATGCTAACAACAGAGCCCCTTACTCTCAACTTCACAGGTCGATTTCACAGGTCTCGGCCTCTCTCGGCTTGATATTATCGGACGATTAGCCAGCCGTCGCCGTCTCAAAACGCCGAAAACGCCTCGAACAAAGGCGACGGAACGGTAATACCCCAGGCGGATACGATCAGCCAACGCCGAAGCGACACCGATAGCCTCTGTGGATAGAGATTCCGCCTACCGGCACCGCTGCTACGATAAGAGGATATGCTTCGACTACTCCCGATCCTTTTGATGCTTGGCACGACGCCCCGCGCCGCCGCCGCACAGGCTGACTCAGCGACTGGAATCCCTGGCTCGATTATCCTGACTCAACTTCCGCTGGCACCCACCGATGCCTACGCAAAGGTGGAACCCTGCGACAACCGAACCACTCCACCAGCCGGCAGCCGAATCGTCGTCATTGATCCCACAGCCCCGTCCGTCGAGCCAGAGATCCTCACTTCCGGATTCGCTGCTGCCCACCGCCCCAACCTCGCCTTCGACGCCAAACGATTCCTTTTCGTAGGTCGCCGGAAACCGTCCGACCGCAACGGCGTGTGGGAAATGAACCTCGACGGCACCGGCCTCCGCGAGATCCCCACCGCCCCACTGATCGTTCACCAAGCCCTCTACCTCTCGACGATCTACTCCATGAACGCCGACGCCCCCGTACACCAGATCGCCTTCCTCGCCGAACCCTCGGCAGGCGAACCTCCAGCCATGTTCACTTGCAGGCTCGACGGATCCCATCGTCGGCGAATCACCTTCGCCCCCGGCTGCGTTTCCGACCCGCTCCTACTCAGCGACGGCCGCCTCCTGCTAAGTACCCCGGCGGTACGGAACGCGCCGGACTCAAGGGGAAGGCAGCAACTCATCACCACATGGATGACCATCCACGTCGACGGTACCGGCCTGTTCCCCTTTGCGTCAAAAACGCCCATGCCCGCGCGACGAAGCATGCCCTGCGAAACACCCGGCGGAACCGTCGTCCACGTCGCGTCGTTCCTGTCATCCCACTCGAGCGGCCACGCCCTCGTCGCCTTTTCCCGGACCGGGCGGCTTCATACGCGTCAAGAAATCGCCGTGAACCCCAGTGGACGCTTCCATTCCCCGTCGGCACTACGAGATGGGCGTCTGCTCGTGTCACACCGAACCACCGAGCAAAGCTCACAGCTTTCAACGTACGGCCTCTATTCGCTCGACACCAAGCCCAAAACCGGTGTGTCGCGGATCTTCGACGACCCTAAGTGGCACGAAATCGACGCCGTGGTAGTGCATCCGCGCCCCGCGCCCGACGGCAGATCCAGCGTCGTCCAGTGGGACGCCGACTCCACCGAGCCACCACCGCCAGGTCATCTCTATGGTCTGGACCTCTACCTGTCGGACACCGCCGAAGGAAAGAGCATCCCGCGCGGTGCGATCCGCCAGCTGCGCGTCATCCAAAGCCAACCAGAGTCAACTCACCCCGAGCCAAAGACTGAAATCGTCCTCGGTGAACTGCCCGTAGAACCGGACGGCTCCTTCTACGTCGAGGTCCCCTCGCAGAAGCCGCTTCGCCTCGAAACGCTCGACGAAACCGGCAGCGTCCTCCAGTCCATGAAGAGCTGGATCTGGGTTATGCCGAACGAACGCCGTGGCTGCGTCGGCTGCCACGAAGACCGAGAGCTGACGCCCCCGAACCGCCACGTCCTCGCGCTGCGAAAAGCCCCGGTCAAACTCGACGATAAGAAGCCACCCGCCAAGGCTACGCCCAAATGATGCGAGCGATCACAAACATCACAATACTCCTCGCATCCGCGCTCGCTTCCTCCACCGCCCTCGCCGATGACCGCTCCTTCCCCTTCTATGTCGGAAAAGACATCTGCCTCTCCTGTCACGCCGAGGCGTCTCACGCCACCGCTTGCACCGTCGAATCGATGCCCAAGCACGGCACCTCCTACGAAACGCTCTCCAAGCCCCAAGCGGCCGACATCGCCAAGCTCAACGGAATCCTCGAACCTCCGACGCAAAGCCGCATCTGCCTCGACTGCCACGCCACCGCCGCCGATGAAGGCCCACGCTGGACCGCCCAGTCCTTTCGAATTCAGCATGGCGTGCAGTGCGAGTCGTGTCACGACGCCGGTAGCTTCCATGTCGCCCACTGGCGAGCTCGCGAAAACGGGTCCGTCCCGAGACGCCCCGACCGCATCCAGCCCGGCAACCGCACCCGCTGTGACCCCTGCCACGTCAAACGCCCCTCACACCGCGAGGTCCTCGAGTTCGGCTACACCGTCCCAATCGAGGATCGACGCTACAAAACGCCCGTAAACCTGGCCGTCTCGCCGAACGGTGATCGCCTCTACGTCGTTTGCCAATACAGCGACAGCGTCGTCGTCATCGACCCCGCCACCGGCAGCATCCTCCATGAGATCGAGGTCGGGCGGCGACCGCACGGCATCGCCGTAAGCCCAGACGGTTCGACACTCTACGTCACGAACCGCATGGGCGACTCGCTCAGCGTGATCGACACCGCGACGAAGCTCGTCGTCGACACCATCGCCGTCGGGCACGAACCCCACGGCGTCGTCACCGATCCGACCGGCCGGTTTCTCTTCATCGCCGACACGGGCGAAGACAACGTCGCCATCGTCGACACCCAATCACTACGCGTCACGAAGCGCCTGGCCGCCGGACAAGGACCCTGGTCGCTCGCACTCAGCGCAGACAAAAAGCGATGCTACGTCACGAACGTGCGACCGAACCTCGTTCGATTCCGCGACCCGACCCGCAGCGAGATCACCGTGATTGACGTCAACCGCCAAGTCGTCGTGCAACGCCGCTCAGCCGAACAAGCCAACATGCTCCAGGGCATCGCCGCCGTCGCCGACAGTGACCTGATGATCTTCACGCAGGTGCGAACCAAGAATCTGATCCCCAGCACACGCCTTCAACAGGGATGGACCATCACCAACGGCCTGGGACTGACCGGGAGTCATGACAACACGGACGGTTCCACCCCGCCCCCCTGCGACCAGGTCCTTCTCGACCAACCCAACGACTACTTCCCCGATCCGACCGACATCGCCGTGAGCCCGGACGGCACACGCGCCTTGGTGACAAGCGGTGGCACCGACAAGGTGGCGCTCATCGACGTCACCGCATTGACCTCCCTCGTCCAATCCCACTCCCAGCGCGATCGCGCGGAGATTCTCCCCAATCACCTCGGCATGAGTCACCGCTTCGTCCTTCGACGAATCGATGTCGGCGTCAACCCGCGAAGCGTCGCCTATTCCCCCGACGGCCGCTTCGCCTTCGTCGCAAACGCCCTGGACGACACCGTCACCGTCCTCGAAACCGAGCGCTACACCACCGCAAAAACCATCCCACTCGGCGGACCCGACAAGATCACGCAGATCCGGCGCGGCGAACGCCTCTTTCACAGCGCCGACATCACCTTCGGCCGGCAGTTCTCCTGCCGGAGCTGCCATCCGGACGGCCACGTCAACGGACTGACCTTCGACATCGAAGCGGACGGCCTCGGCCTGCACCCCGTCGACAACCGAACACTCCGCGGCATCCTCGACACCCCGCCATTCAAGTGGGAAGGCACCAACCCCACCATCCACCACCAGTGCGGTCCCAGACTCGCGGTCTTCTTCACGCGACTCGAACCCTACACACCCGACGAACTGGCAGCGCTGGTAAGATACATCTCCACGATCGAAAAACCGCCCAATCCCAACCGCCACCCCGACGGACTGACCATGGCCCAACGCCGCGGCAAAGCCGTCTTCGAACGAACCGTAACCAACGCTGGACAACCGCTCCCACCTGAGCAACGCTGCGCGCACTGCCACAACGGTGCCTACAAGACCAACCGAACGAAAACCCAGGTAGCCTCGACGATGTGGTTTGATGCGCCGGTCGAGGTGGAACTAGGCGACCTCTTCAACACAGACCAGTTCGGCGAACTCGGTAACTACTACTTCGTCGACGCCGGTACCCCCACCGTCCCCTTCGACGTCCCCCACCTTCGCAACATCTACAACAGCGCCCCCTACCTGCACAACGGCGCCGCGCGAACGCTCGAAGAAATCTGGACGCGATTCAACCTCGTCAACCGACACGGCATGACCGGTGACATGAATCGCCGACAATACAACGACCTGATCGCCTACTTGAAATCACTCTGACATGACCACACGCCGACGACACTCCCCGACCTCACTCACCCATTGGCCTGCGATCCTCGCGCTGGCAACCGCGGCGTGCGCCGTCGCCCAAACCGACCCCATCCAGCTCACGACGTGGACCACCTACACGAAAGCCGACGGACTCGCCGGCAACGCCATTCGCGACATCCTCGTTACAGAAGATGCCGTCTGGGTCGGCGGCGAGGGCGGCCTCTCGGTGCGACGCGGCGAAACCTGGAAGCAATGGACGAAGAAAGACGGACTCCCCGCGCGAACAATCACCGCGATCGACATCGACCCACTCACCCGCGACGTCTGGCTCGGCACCTGGGAATACGGACTCGTCCGCTTTAGCGCCGGTCGTTTCGACCGCTTCGACCAAATCAACGCAGGCCTCGCGGGAAACCTGATCTTCGACGTCGCCGTGTTCCAAAACCGAGTCTGGGCAGCCACCAACGCCGGCGTCAGTGTCTTCGACCCCGCCAAGAACAACTGGGACGTCCACTTCGCGCGCCGCACCGACACCACACAGATCGCCGTAACACAGTTCGCACGCGACAAAGTTGATCTTCTCGCCGGCGCGTGGGGCGCCGGAATCCATCAGTATGACGCGCAGGCCAATCGGTGGTCGCCACTCTCGCTGACGTCCAGCCTCCTCCCCATCGGCATCGACACCACCATCACCCTGGCCAATGGCCCGCGTTCGCTCTGGTGGTTAACCGCAACCGGCGTTCTCAAACGAGACCTCGACGGAAACTGGTCGCGGCGATCGCTCCACCAGACCGCTGAACCGCCATGGATCCCAACCAACGCCGCCGCTGACGCCGACGACAGGATTTGGATCGCAACACCCGCCGGGCTCACCCACTGCGCAGACTGGAACACAGACACCTGGATAACCTACCGCCGACGCGAGAACGACCGCGGCGGAACTGTCGAAATCACGCGCGCCGGACAGCGACTCGATCGCCGCCTCGTATCATCCTCAATTCCCGACAGCCGAATCCGTTGCATCGCACCTACAGACAACGGCGTTTGGGTCGGAACCGAAAGCGGCCTGGCCTTCGGCACAACACCCGAGAAACTGAACCTGCCAACGCACCGACCCACAGCGGACCAGGCCCACCCAAACGCCGATTGCACCAAGTCGCCCATGCGTTCGGCGCCCGTGCTTCTGAAAAGCGACGACGAAACGCCGACCTCATCCGCCATCGCTTTCCTCGGACCCACGAGCCGAACCATCGCAATCGCGGGGAAGCAACCAACATCCATCGGCCGGGCCGACCTGATGGCCGTTCAAATCGCCGTCGAGCAAGCCAACAAACAGAGCGCGCACGGCGGCGGATCGCCCCTCGAGTTAATCGTGCAAACGCCCGGTTACGCTGCCTATGGCTGGGGAACGCCCGAGGATGAGTTCGCCGGGTTCGCCTTTCAGCCAAGCATCGCTGGCCTCGTCGGCTACTTCGAGCCCAAAGACAAAATCGCCGCAGCCGTAACCTTCCACACCTCGATCCCCATCCTCAATGCCGCGCCGATTACGGGTGCCTTCGACGACGATCGTAACATCGACAACCCCTGGATCTTTCAGTGCTGGCGCGGACAACCCAGGCAGCACCGCCTGCTACTCAACTACTTCTTCGATCAGCTCGGCCTGTCGCGAATCGCAATCCTCAAAACGCCCGGACGTGCCGCACAGCGACGTATCAACTGGTGGCACACCCACGCGCAGCGCCGCGGAAAGTCCTTCGTCGTCGACGCCCCATGGCCGACGCGTCAGCAGGATTTGACCTTGCTCCTCGATCAGTTGATTCGCAAGAAGCCCGAAGTGGTGCTGACCTGGTGTAACGCCGACACCGCCGTCGACATACTCCATCAACTGCGAAGCGCCGGGCTGAATTCAATCCTCGTCGGCGGACCGCAACTCGTTACGGACGGCTTCCTTCAGCGCGCCGGCCCCGATCCGGGTCCCGTCATGGCGATCCACGGAGTGACGCCCAGAGCACCGAAGGCACAAACCGGCGACAACGACCAGCAGCCGCTCTCACCCTTCGAGCACGAATACGCCGAGCGCAATACACGAGGCCGCGTAAAGACTCCGCCCGACGCCAACGCACACCGGACCTTCGAGACCACCGACCACCTGCTCCAAGCCGTCGGCATCGCCGGTAGTCACCGCGAAAACGTACGCCGAACCCTGCTCACCATGCACCAAAGCGCAAGCGGCGAACGCCACTACGAACGCCGCCACTCCTCACCAGGCCTCTGGCTGGCTCAGTTGAAAGACGGAGCGTGGAACTGGTCAATGATCGACGTGCGGGAATGAGACTTCTGCAAGCGTGGACAATGCCACCCGGTGCGGCACCGAACGTCGAGGCTGGGTGGCCCAGGTCTTCAGACCTGGGGGACTCGATGATCGACCGCGACGCCCCCGCCCCGAGCGTGCATAGACTAACACTAGAGCGGTTTCACTTAATTCGTAGCGCGTTCGGCGCCTGTTAGGGTTGCGCCCTGCGCGTGTTGTCCGTAGATTCGTTCCGGGCCCCCGGAGTGGGGCAGGAAGGAGTCACGGATGGCAACGCCGTATTCGCAGGAT
>JAJDDV010000184.1 GCA_029260135.1 Phycisphaerae bacterium
ACATGGCGGCGCTTCGCTTGGCCATGCCACTCGTCGAACATGGCGGCGCTTCGCTTGGCCATGCCACCCGTCGAACATGGCGGCGCTTCGCTTGGCCATGCCACTCGTCGAACATGGCGGCGCTTCGCTTGGCCATGCCACCCGTCGAACATGGCGGCGCTTCGCTTGGCCATGCCACCCGATGCCGATCGTCTGACGGTTTCGTCCCCCACCGTTGCTTCGCAAGGACGGGGCACCCGCTTGGTCCATCAGGATGCACACCACGCCCGGAATTATCGGGCGTGATTGGGTTCGTTTCGCAATATAGTTTTTTCACCAAGGTGTCACCATGTGGCACTTGTGGCAGGACGGATTTGGTGAGCAGGCCCTGCTGAGGCCGTTGTGGGACAAACGGGGCTTGCCCTGGCGCGTGGGGCGCGGTTTGCGGTGTGATGCGGGCATCGGCTGAAGGGCTCCTGTTGGCAGCAGCGTGGTGCGTGGGGGACGCACACTACACGCTTCTATTCTAAGAACGCGGCGGGTGATCGGTTGGAGACGAACGCGTAGCGCGCGCGGGGGTCGGGCTGTTGACCAAGCTGGACAACATGGCGGCGCTTTGCTTGGCCATGCCACCCGGCGATCGATGGGGCGAAGACGGGTCTAAGGATCGGAGGGGTAACGGCAGGTCAACCGTCCGCCGCCTGGCGGACGAACGACCTGCCGTACGCCGCTTTCAGCCTGCAGCTGGTGCATCACGATGCACCCTACATCGGCTGCCCTACGGGCACCCGACACTGCTCACAGAGCAGTGGCACATGGACGCAGGCGAGCACCGTGGCTGGACAACATGGCGGCGATTCGCTTGGCCAATCCAAACCGGCCGGAAGTCGTTACCGGGACGTGCCAAACCGTTGGAGCGTGCAGGCGAGTGGTCCGCACAGCGGACCCTACGATCTACCCTGCGCCTCAGATATTCTCGCCGTGGAAGAACGCGGCTCCCATCCGGTCGGCCATGGGCTGATTGCTGAAGATCAGCGGGAGGAGGAACTGAATGTCGGTGTGGGGCGGGCGAAGGTACTCGGCCATGCGAATGCGCCACGCGGAGTCGAACGCCATCAGCTCGTCCTGCGAGTGGGTGCTCGTCAGCGCGGTCGCCGCGACCTCGGCTGCGATCTGCGCCGACCACATCGCCGGGTAGATCCCCTCGTGACTCGCGGCTGAGATGAACCCGCCGGCGTCGCCAATCACCAGCGCGTGTTTGCCGACGTGCGAGTCCATATCCAGCGCGATCGACGCCGGCGTGCGCATCACCTTGGCCGACAGACCCGCCTTGGACACGTCGATGGGAAGAAGCTCGTGCTCGACGCACTGCTGGCACACGTGAACGAGCGTGGGAATGACCTTGCTCTTGTCGCCGCGCCATTGGACACCGACGGAAACGCGTTCCGGCGAGACAAAGTAGGAACCGAAGCTGGCTTTGCCGTCCAGTCCCAGTACGACGCCGACGCGAGGCTCCTTCGGTGCGAGTTTCTTATCGAGCGGCGCTTCGACCTGCGCGCTCCATTGCGGCTTGGGCGTGCGACCTGGCGCGACGCCCACGCGCTCCGGCAACTCCGATCCGTAACCGGTCGCCACGATCAGCAAACGCGCGTTGATCACGCGATCCTCGGAGAGGCGAAACGCCACCGAAGATTCCAGCTGCTTGATGTTCTTGACTTCGACGCCCTGCAGCAACGTCACCTCGTGTTTGGTGACGGCATCCGCCATACGATTGTCGAAGGTTGCTCGATCGATCAGATACCCGGCGGGCGACTCGAACACGGGCTTGGCCGTCTGCGTGAAATCGGCCTTGATGAAACTGACGTCGGTAAAGCCCCGCCCCTTCAGCAGCGACGCGTCGACCCCGAGTTCGTCGAGGATGGGCACGGCGGCGGTGCTCAGCCATGTCGAATGGGTGGTCTGGCGCGGAAACGTACCGCGCTCGAGAAGCACGACACGTTTGCCCGTTTTCGCCAGGAGCATCGAGACCGTCGCTCCGGCAGGTCCCGCACCAACCACGGCTACATCGAATCGGTCACTGTCCATGAGAAGGGTACGTTCGCAGATTGGCACCCGTTGAAGGCGTTCTCGACGCCGCCCGCCGAATCCAGATGCTCCGCCCCGCCACGATCGGTTAAGCTCCGTTTCATCGAAGAGCGCCTCGTTCAGCGGGCACGCCCGATCCGCAGCCGAGAACCTCGCCCATACGTCCAAGCGTAAGCGAAGGGGATGGTAGCTCGGCGCGGGAGACGCCGCAAGGTTCCGGCCAAAGACCCGCATCTGCTGCACGCGATCCAGGTGCGCGGAATGGTACAGACTGAATCAACGGCTCTTTCAGCCGCGTCGCTACGCTCACCGAACCACGCTACGGACCTGCCAGCGAGGTAGGCTGCGAGAGGAAGCCCAGCGGATCAAACGTATCCTGGAGCGTACCGCCCGTGTTGCCCTGGCCCGCGAACGAATCGGCGCCGAACATGTTATACGTGATCGTGAATCCACCGCGCAGGAAGATGTTTCGATTCAGGAAGTCGATGATTCGTGTTCCGGCCGTTTCGGGCACCCAGAGAATGTCACCCGCCGCCAGCGTGATGTTGCCGTCCGCGCCGTTCCAGATCCCGGCCAGGTCGAGCTTGACGTGGGCGTCCCGTCCGTCGGGCATCTTTCGAATCAACGTGCCTTCAGACGGATAAACATCCGCGTCCAACCCCTGAGCCGCCGCCAGCGCCTGGAGAATCGTCACGCTCGTCCCGGGCGGATAGGCCTGCTGACCCGGCCGCTCCACCAACCCGCCGACGTAGATCGTGTTGGGCTCAGCGGCCATCACCGTCACCAGGTCGCCACGTTCCAGCGGCGGCAGTGTGAGCGCCGATTGGAGTTCCATCGGATCGCGGAGGTTCAGCGTGACTTCCTCGGTCGGACGCCGCAATCGCCGCAGGGTGACGAAGCCCGACGCCTGCTCCGACGCGCCTCCCGCGCCGACAATGGCGAACAGCATGTTACGCTCGGTGCGGCGAAGCTGGACCATCCCCGGAAGGCTCACGGCACCGACGACCATCACATCGGTCGTCTCCCACGTGAGAAGCTCCACGTGACAGGCGGCGCTGGTGTAAACGCCGGGAACATAGGCAGCCAGAATCGTGTCTTCCACGTCCGAAAGGTCGCGGTCGGCGACGGCCACCTTCCCCGTGACTGGAAGATCGATCCGTCCGTCATGATCGAGACGGGCAGCGACCGGCGGAAAGAGTGGCGCACCGTCGGCACCGGTCATCGCGATCGACAGCACATCACCGGGACCCACCTTGTAGGGCCCGATGTAGCGGTCGATGTCGGCGGCGACCTTGGGCTGGGCCAGCCGGGCCTGCTCGGCCCGCGCCGCCTGATGCGCGAGGAAGTCGGCCAGACCCATGCGGTGATCGCTGCAACCGATGATGCCGCTGCTCGAGAGGATCAGAAGAGCCGCGGCGATCGTCCCCAGCCCGAGCGAATACGGCGCCAGTTCGCAAGACTCGTCGTTATTCATGCGCAATCGTCCTTCCGTGGCCGTCCCCTCCCAAGCCGATGACCTCGCGTTCCCAACAGGAACAGTTCAATTTCGACCAATACGAATGGAAGCGTCCAATGATTCTCCCCGGACTCGTCGCCCAATGAACTCCCGGAACGCTCGTCTCAGCGTCAGAACGCCGATCGTCGGTTCGTCAATCGATGATCTCGAGCAGATCGGGATCGATCTCGAGTTCGGCCGACTGACCGAGAAACTCGACACCCACATAGACCCGCCATGGACCCCGACGCCGAAGGACAACCCCCTCGAGACCAACCAGCGTGCCCCTCATGACGCGACATCGACACCCTTCCTTCAACCGCGGATATAGATCGACGGGCTCGTCACTCTCAACCACCTGGTGAATCTGGGCAAGATCGGTACGAAGGCGGTCTTGATCCACAACCTCGAGTATGCGAGCCACTCGATTCGTCTGTAGTGCTGCCAGCCTCTCTTCATCGCCGCCCAGCAGGAAAACGTAACCGGGAAACAGCGGAATTTGCACCGAACGCCGCCAACCGCGAGAGGTTCTGCGGCTTAAGACGAGCGGAAGATAGTGGCGAATGTCCCTTCGTTGCAGATCGGCCGCAACCGCCTTCTCGTTGCGAGCGCGCGTGTGCAGCACCCACCACAATCCCGGAGCCGATACGATCGGATCGAAGAGCGAGCATCCGGCTGCAGTCTCGGAGCCCTGTTTCGCGTACGCCTTCAACGTTCCAGCTTTGGCGATCACGACGTACACCCCCACGCCCAACGGGCTTCACGCGGCGTTGAGCGGTCTTCCGACATGCTGATAAGCCACCGCCGCGGCGGCTGGGCCAGCCCAACCGCGCCAACAAATGATGACACTCCTAAAGCCACTGTGTGATTCTGCGACCTGCCCACACGTGGATCAAGAGCCCCTCGACCCGAAAAACTCACAAGTCGCCGATAATGTTTTCGGCACACCCAGCGTAAACCTCCTGCGATTCACCGACCCAACTCCGGACACACGCGCGACCGAGGTGGATCGGAGCGGGCGGACACCGTCCGAATCAGCCGAACACAAGAGGCGGCAGCCCGCCTTCTCTTATCCTGTTTTACTGAACTATTGAAACCCTCACTCGTAGAATCTTCCGCTTCGAGACCGGGCGCACGTTATAAACGGGGCGACGGATTCTCATGGCCGGGAGACGATGGCCGTGTCAGACTTGAGGGTGATGGGATCACTCAATGCCATTCCGGATCACCTTCGAGGACCCGATCGTGATGACCGTTGGACACCCGGTCGTGGCCTCGCCGTCGGTGCCGCGTGGACCGGGTCGGTTGCGCTGCTGCTGGGAATCCCCGGGTATCTCCTGGAGCGATTCCTCCCCTTGGTCTCGAGTCACGGACTCATCGGCATTGCCACCGGCTTTCTCGTCACCTGCATTCTCTTCGCCGTCATGCATCGATCTTCGGGTATGGTCGGAGGCACTTGCACCGCCATCGTCATCGGGTGGATGATCGTTGTGTCGATCGTGATCGACGTACTGATCGCGCTGCACATGCCTGTGGAGCTCATGGGCACCGTCTCGTTTTTGACGATGACTCACCGCGTCGGATTACTTCTGGGGAACTGGCCGATCTGGGCCGGCATGGCCGGTGCGTCCGTACTTTGTCATAACGGCAACGGTACGATTCACGATGTCCTGGACCTGATGATGGTCAATCCGCTCAGCGGTCGGCGGATGTAATCCCGTGGCCTGAAACGTTATCGGCGGGCGGACCTGCACGTTTGGCCGAAATCGCTTTCTGGCCCGCGACGCATACATATACTAGACTTTCTTCCGTCACGAGGTGATGGAATCCGGGACGCACCTGTCGCTCTCCGGGTCCGAGGGGAAGAAGGCAAAAACCGAACAAGGACCAGCGTGTCGAGGCCGCGCGGACGGGCGCGATCTCTGCGATGGCGTCCGGACGCGAGCGCGCTCCAGCAGGCTTGCGCCGTCCAGGGAACCATTCACGCGCCTGGTCCATAGCCCATCGAACCGCTTTCCTCTCCGAGACGTCACCGGGTCATCTGCGAACATTCGCTTCGCGGAACCACACGACGGCTGTTGGAGGGGAAGCATCATGAATACCGAACCATTGCGAATCCTGCTTGCGGACCCGGAGACAGGGACCCGTGAGACGATCCGTCGCACGCTTGAGTGTGCCGGATTCAATGTCCAAACGGTGACCACCGGCGCGGATGTACTCGTCATGTGCGAGGTCGAGCCACCGGACGTCGTCATCATGGAGCTCCATCTTCCGGACATGGACGGTTTCGATGTCTGCGAGCGCGTTCGACACGAGGTTCACGATTCGGACGTCACGATTATCGTCACGACCGAGCCCGACGACGATATGACCCGTGCCTACCTCGGTCCGATGGTCGACTTCGCCGGAGGTGACTACTTCCTCGCAAAGCCCTGTGATGGAAAGCTGATCGCCACACTCCTCGTCGACATGGTCCATCCAGCTCACCCGCAGTCGACCCCCAAGGCGGCGGCAAGCCCTACGCGGGCCGTATGGCCGACGACACGATCCTATTCGATGTCCTCCTTCACTTAGGCTCGCCCTGCCGGCGCTCAGTATCGCTGTCGGAGGACCGGGCGTCGTTGGGGTCAGGTTCTTCTTCCTCACGTTGACACTCACCGAGCCAGATGGCTTCGCCCGCCGCAGCCACAAGCGTCAGCGGAACCACCCATACCGCGAACGTTACCCAGACCGCCGCCGTTTCAAGCGATATCGTCTGTCGACCCAGGCTCAGGCCGATCGCGAGCATGATCGCCGGCGGTTCCAAGAGGTTCAGCCCGACACCGAGGTTGATTCGGCGGCGGACGGCCCGATTGGGCTGCACCGTCGGTACAACCGCGTCGCTTGGCATGTCAGAAAGCAGTCGCAGACCGATTCCGAGGCTGACGCCCAGCCCCGCCACGGCGACGACGGCTGCGATACGCCAGTGGCCTATCGCCACCAGGGACAAGAGGATGACGGCGTTGTTGAGGAAGATCGTGGCTGCCCGAATCCACCATCTACGACACCGTAGGAGCGGCTGCGCGATGTTGCGGACCCACCAAGCGATCAACCGCACGGGGGGAATCGAGTCCTCGGCGCCCATCGCCCACCCAAGACCCGTTCCGACGAGCGCGAGGCCCGACCCCAGCAAGGCATGGGTCCAGACGGATCCGATGACGTCGAGCGATTGTGAGAACAACACCGCGCCCTCCCGGCCGGCGACCGTACCTCAGACCAAGCTTGGGCACGCTGGGTCGCGCTGACCAGCGACCACAATACAACAAGATCGGCCCTTCATCCTTGGATGAGATTCAGTATTCTGGAAGATGTCTGTCGAGCAGCGCTATGCAACACGACGAGAATGAGTTCCAGATACGTCAGATCCCGGCGGGATCGCCCCAGCACCTGCCCGCGTTGCACCTGGCGATGTCAGTTGAGCCGCCCCACGCGGCGGATCGACCGCAATCCTCGGTCGCCAATCTGCTGTCGGGCAGTCGCCGAGGTACCGTTTCCATCGATCTTCTGTTCGGTGCATTCGATGACCGCCAACTCATCAGCGCGTGTGTGGCTGTCGAGTCGCCCGGGGCGGCGGCCATGGTCTTTGCGCCCACCCAACTTGGCGATCGTCCGCGGTACCGCGCAACCGTTGGATTGCTCCGGGCGCTTCAGAACAGCGCCTGGCGGCGATCCCTGGCGTTGCTGGAGGTGCTACTGCCGTTGGGGGATCAGACCTCGGCGAACGTGCTGCGTGAGGCCGGATACACCCACCTCACCCGCTTGGTGTACCTTCGTCGCGAGAACGCGGAGACGGTCGTTTCGGCGGCGGACGTCGAGTTGTCGTGGGTCCAGTACCTTCCTGAACGTGAGACCCATTTCGCGGAAGTGCTCGAGGAGACCTACACGCAAAGTCAGGACTGTCCGGAGCTTACGTCACTTCGCTCGACGGCTGACGTGCTGGCCGGACATCGGGCGACGGAGCACTTCGATCCGACGCTGTGGTGGGTGGCGCAGCGGAGAGGCCGAAGCGCTGGAATCCTCCTGTTGAATCGGATCCCGGCGGCGGCGGCCTTGGAGGTGGAATACGTCGGCGTGGTTCCGCCCGCGCGGGGGACGGGTGTGTCGGATACGCTGATGGCGCGAGCGGTCGCGGCGGCCGAGGCCTCGAGTGTCACGTCACTGGCACTCGCTGTGGATTGTCGCAACACCCCGGCGCGACGTTGGTATGCCCGCTGGGGTTTTCTCGAGGTGGGCGCTCGTGAGGCGTGGATCGCAAGTCCAAAGGAGATAAGAACTTGACGCCGTACGTTGTGTACGGGTCGAGTTTTCCACAGTCACTTCTGCTTGCAACGTGCCTTCGTGGGCAAAATCTTTTTTTCGTCGGTAACCCCTTATCACACGGGAGGCATCGACAACCGGATGCGTGTGCGTGAAAGAAACGTTGTTGACTTCGATTTCGGCACTCGGTATTTTCGTGACATCGTTTGTGGAAGCAACGTGAACGTGTCAGCGCGGTTCGATCAGGGCGGCCTTCCCTAGCGGGTCGTTCGATTCCTAGCGGTCTGAAACAGTAGAACATTTGACGAACGAACTTCGGGTTCCTTCGTATTCAAGGAGCAGGCGGTGAATGTATGCGCAGTAGACGCCGTATCGAAGGTGGAAGCATACGTTGCGGAGAAAGTCGGCCCGCAACGATTCAACGTCTGGTTCAAGAATGCGACACAATTCGCATTCACGGAAGACTATCTGAGGATTAGTGCGCCGAACCGATTCGTCGGAGATTGGATCGAGCGTAACTTTACCCAGATCATCAGCGACGCAGCGCGCGAGGTCACGGGGCGCGAGTGCACACTGAGCTTCGCGACCGATCCCGATCTTGCCAAAGCGCTCGGCAAGAAGCAGCCGGATCGACAGGTCGACTTCGTTGCGAACAACCCCGAGCGCCTCGCCAGACTGCAAAAGCGCAGCGGTTCCCTTCCCGTCACGCCGACGCTAAAGGGCAAGCTCGGTGAGTTTGTGGTCGGCGAGTCAAACCGGATGGCGTATGCAGCGGCTTCCCATGTTGTCGAGTCGCCGTCAAATCATTACAACCCACTCTTCCTGCACGGTGGCTGTGGGCTTGGCAAAACGCACTTGCTGCAGGCCATCTGCAACGGCCTGAAGGAGCGCCACGAAAACCTTCGCTGGCGCTACGTCACCGGCGAGGAGTTCACCAACGATTACGTCTACGCGGTAAAGTCACGCGAGACGTCCGCGTTCCACAACCGGTATCGACACCTCGACGCCCTGATCATCGACGACGTCCACTTCCTAGCGAACAAACGCGCGACGCAGGAGGAATTCCTGCACACCTTCAAGGCGATCGACGCGGCCGGAAAGCAGATCGTTCTCGCCTCCGACGCGCATCCGAAGATGATCGGCTACTTCTCCGAGTCGCTGGTCAGCCGATTCCTTGCGGGAATGGTGGTCCGCATCGAATCGCCGGACTTCGACGTGCGAATGGGCGTACTGCGCCGTCGCGCCAAGATGCTCAAAGTGGACATCAGCGATACGGTCATTACGCACATCGCCGAGCACTTCCGGGCCAACATTCGCGAACTCGAAGGGGCGCTCCTCAAGGTCGTCGCGCAGGCGCAGTTGACGGGGCAAGCCGTGACGCTCGCGCTGGCCGAGCGCGCGATCCGAGACCTGGTTCGTCAAACCGCGCCGGTGGTCATGCTCTCGGATATCGAGAGTGTCGTGGCCATCTTCTTCGGGCTCTCCCCGGCGGATCTTCACACGTCGCGGAAGTCGAGAACGATCGCGCTGGCCCGCGGGATCGCGATGTACCTGGCGCGCAAGCACACCGACATGAGCTTCCCGGAAATTGGACGCTTCATGGGCAACAAGAATCACTCGACGGTGATTCTGGCCTGTCGGCGTATCTCGAAGACGCTGCAGGCCAACGAGACCGTTCGGTGGATGACGCCGGCAGGACAGAAGGAACGCAACCTGCCTGAGCTGGTCGACGAATTGGAGCAGCAGTGCTGCCAGACATCACCGGGGGTCGTCGCCGTGAGCTGACCCCCGCCGGGATTTCCCGGTTCCGTTGACAATCGGCGCCTGCGCCGGTGGCCAGCGGAGACCGGGATCAGGCGGACGCCAGGGATCGGCGTCCGCTTCTTTTGTCCATGCCTATATTCCGCGCAGACCTCAGACTCAAAGGAAGCGAGAGACTCCGGCGAAAGATCCGCCGGCGATCAGGCGGCGCCCGCATAGAGCTTGGCCAGCTCCGGGCGGACAGTGTTGAGCACTTGGCAGTCGCAGTAAACGCCGTAGCGGATGAAGAGCAGCTTCGCATCGCGCACCTGCAACGCGGAATACTTCGCGCTCGTCAGGGCGGCCTCCGCCCTGGAAAGATCGCCGCGGCAGGTGTTTTCCGGCGCAGCCCCCATCGCCTCGGCCAGTGCGTCGAAGAACCCGATGTTGGTCAGCGAAGCATAGACTTCCGGCTCTTCGCCTGCGGTGTCCTCACTGCGCGGGAGCTTCAGATAAGCCTCGATCGATTCGCCGGGCGAGAGTTCCAACCAGACGTAACCCGTCATGCGGTTCTCGCGAACCTCGCGCGGGATGACCGCCACGAGCTTGTGGAACCGCTCTTCCGGAAGTAGCCCCTCAAACGCGGCCCAGGTGAACGTGGCACAGGGCCGATTCCAGCGCTCACTGAGCTCGACGGTGACCGTCATATCCGAGAAGACGGCGCGGACCGCCTGCGTCAAATCAGCAGCCAGCGTTTTGTCAATCGATGGTGTACCCACAACGCTTTCACTGTGCATGACGATTCTCGAATGTCAAGTGTCCTGGCGCCCCCAAGAGCTCGACCCCATCGCACGTCCCTTGCACGTGCGCGGACGGCCGGTCTAACGTCGGACTCGAAATCTGTTTCAAAAGTCTCGTGCGAAAGCAAACAGGGTGCCCTGGCCAAGCCGAAGGCGCGGGCATGCTCTGTTGGGGTGTAATCGACATGGCCGCACTACGCTTGGCCATGGCAGCCATCCGATCGCCGTGGAACTTGTGATTCACAGTGCTCGACGTTGAGATCCTGGAAACCCGATTCCCCGTGGTTGCGCCAACGCAGACCACCCACTTCGCCTCCGCCCCGATCGAGGCGCCTCCCGTGAGGAAGCGCCCGCGGCTACAAGTTAGCCGGCGACACACCGATGTCAACGATACTGCAAGCCAGAATCGGATCAAGACCGAGCGCCTTGGCCTGGTCGACCAGCTCGTCGCTCTCCGCACCAGGGTTGACGAAGAACTCGTCGGGCGTGACGGCCGCGATAGATGCCAGCACGTTGGCACCTACAGCCGGTGGAAGATAGAGCGTCACGCGATCCACTTTGACGGGGATGTTTTCAACTGAGGCGTAGGTCGTAAGGCCCTCGACCTGTCCGCCCTTGGGGTTGACGGGGTAGACATCCCAACCCTGCTGAATGTACGCGCGAACGGCCTTGTTGCTGAACTTGGTTGGGTCGGCTGAGGCGCCGATGACGGCGACGGTTCGGAAGTTAGCCAAAGCAAGCTCCGCGACATAAGCTATACTTGCCAAGTAAAAGCAAGACCTTATGGCCGTCGAGGGTCTGCCAGAAAAAATCGATTGGTTCTTGACAGTGTGCAGTTTGGTAGGCTAGTTTTGTACAAGCCGTGGCCCAGTAGATAGACGGCGCAAAGCTAAGCTTTAGGGTCTTGGTCGTTGTCTTGGAGCGTCCAAACACGGTGGTCATATCCTAAGGGCTTATACGAAGTACGGCAAGCAGCGCGCGCGGTCCGATGGCTGCGAGCGCGGTAGGGGGTTTGCAGATGCCAGAGAATTCGCTAACGCAGAACGACGATTCGACGCGTTCTAATGATGCGCGAGATCTCAACGCAATTGAATCAAGGTTGGTCAAATCTGCGGAGGAGATTGAAGCTAGGATTAGTGAGCTGGAGGAAGAACAGATCCTGACGCAGGAGACGCTACAGATGGAGTTCGGAATCTGACGCCCGAATGATGCCAGCGGACGCATTCACGGTAAAGCAGTTCACTGCTGACTCGCTCTATGAGTCGCTATCCAACGATTGTTTCAGCGCATCGCAAGTAAGAAAGCACCGACAAGCCAATTATCTCGCCGGTTATCTCCAAGAACTTCAGGTACTCACTGTTGTTGTCGAGCATGATTACACCGACGGTGACTACTTAGACGATTATGCGGCGTATTACGTCAAGTGTTTTAACCAATATCAGCGTCGATGCAAGCGTCTCCACTTCTTCACGGAGGCGTTTTCCAGTCCATCGCTTAGAGCCGTCATAAACGGCGAGTCAAGTAGCGAACTAGACGAAGACACATTGCGTGCAACCTATAGAGGGTTTGCCGTTGCACGCCCTCTTCCAGATGCGATCATTGGGCGCACTGTTCTATGCACGTACGACGAAACAAGAAAAGATGGTGCGCGGCGTTTCTACCCAGCCACGAAGAAGTATGAGGCAAATCTGTTCGGAATAAGACTCGGCGTACCGAAGAGCCTCGCGTTTCAAGAACAAGATACCGTCCTTGCCGCATGTGCTACAGTTGCGCTTTGGTCGTCTTTTCACATGGCTGCCAAACTTTTCCACACTCCGATGCCCACGCCCGCTGCGATCACGAGGTCAGCAAATCAACTCGTGCGCAGTCAACGCCCTATTCCATCACGGGGTCTAGTCGTCCAGCAAATGTGCAGCGCAATTCAACGGGTCAGCCTAGAACCTGAAGTAATTCAGATCCGATCTAGCACTCCTGTTTCGTCGGTACTCTACGCGTACTTGGGAATTGGGATACCCGTGATTCTCGGCGTGAAGATAGAAGGCGAGAAATCAATGCATGCCGTGACCGTTGTTGGGTACTCACTGCATGACGATCGAGTTCATCAAAGGGAGGAGGCTGGAGAACAAGCGAACTTGGCAATGCTCGGACTACGAATTGGCGCGTTTTATGTTCACGATGATCAAATGGGCCCGTTCGCGCGAGCTGTTGTCACGGCGTCTGAAGAATACGATGGCACAACATATCCGATATCGCTCGAGGGACCTTGGAAGGACAAAGCGACCGGCAAGCTCCGCAAGATGTATCCATGTGTTGCCATCCTTCCCGTGTATACAAAAATCCGCGTCACGTTCGTGGACGTTCAAAAGTGGGTGAGTAGGATTGACACTGTACTCGGTGTTTGCGCTCTCGGTCACGCTAGCTCGGAGTGGGACATACGGTTGACTACGACAAACGATTACAAGAAGAACGTCCGAGCCGACGGGTCGCCCGCAGTACGGTCGTCCGGCGTACTTCTGGAGCAACATCCGCGGTTTCTGTGGCGAACTCTCTTTGAGACGAATGGATCACTGATCTACGAGATGCTCATCGATGCCACAGACATGGCTCGGTCATTCCCGGTTTATAAGATAATATGGCACGACAACGAAGCTCGGGGAGTCGCACGGAATCTGATTTGTGAGGCCAAGCTCAAGTCAGTACTTGTATCATGCCTTACGGAGCCATTCTATAAGATGCTCTGTGACAGCTGCGCGGTAAGGTAGCGGTAGACAAACGGGCGTTAGGTCAATCCAACCACTGCTTCTTGTCTTTGAGTTTCATGGGGACGTACTGTTCCGTGAGATAGGAGAGGTCTTTGGAGATCATGGCTTCAACTTCCATCTTGAAGCCGTTGCTCAGCATCTTCTTGATCTCCCTTTGCCAGGGGCGCTTGCTCGCGAACCAGGGATAGTTGGCAATCTGCTTGGCGCGCTTCACATCATTGGCATCGAGTTCAATCTTCACGTCGTCGGTCATGTCGCAGCGGTCGTAGTCGAAGCTCGACACGCCGATGAACTTGGCATCGGGGATCGCCATCCGCCGCGATTCATAGGCCAGGTTGATCGAGCCGTGCTTGATGACGGAGTAGATGTAATACCCCCAGGGGTCGTTATCGAGCAGTACGAAGACGGGGAGTTTGAGTTCTTCGTGCATGCGTCGCAGCAGTCGTCGCATTCCTCTGGCCGGCTGACCGCCGCCGTGGGAGATAATGCACTTGTGTGTCTCCCAAAAGCGATCTTCGTGGAACCTTCGCCACACGGTGTCTTTTTCGACGTGGAGGATGAACTTCGCGTCGCACTTCTTGAACTGGATGACGTCCGGCTCGCAGATGCTCGGCACGGCGTAGCCGGCGCTGCCCATCGCCGTGCAATCGAGCGTGCTGCCGGCGTCGACCAGCGTGATATACCCGGCCAGGTTTCCCCGGTTGGAAGCGAACACGTGCAGCTCTTCGCGGAGTGAATCGATGGCCACTTCGAGGTCTTCGATGATCGGGTCCGACTCGCTCTGATCGTCGAAGGTCTTCTCCTTGGTGCCCTTGATCGTGTGCTTGGCGAGGTAGTAGATCTGACGAATGCTGGCCGTCTTGCCCAACTCGATCAGGTCTTTGCACTTGCTGGCCACGAGCATGGTCTGCATGAATCGCTTGGCCTGGCCGTAGTTGAAGAAGTTGCGAGACTGCTTGTTCTCGCCCATCTCAACGTGGCGGGTCTTCTCGTTGAACGCGACGTTGGACAGCGCCCGGGTCGGGATGGCGATGGCTGGGTCCTGCTGTCGATGGGCCATCTCGACAACGGAGGTCGCCAAGCCTTCGATCTTCTTTTCGGTCGAGCCGTTGCCGCGTTTGGTCGGCCGTTTGGACTTCGCCTTGGTGGTTTTCTTCGCTTTCTTGGCCATGATGATCATCGCCGCCTGAGTTCACTTTCGGGCGGACCGCGCCCTCCGTGGTTCTTGCGCCTGTAGCTCAATCGTCCGCGTCAGCCCGCGCCTCGGTCGGGTATTCTAAGCCGTTGGCTTCGAAAAGCGACCTTGCTCGGTCTTCCGCCAGTGGCCGTACGTGGCCGTCGGCGAACGCAACGATTCGCCGCCCTTGGCCATCGAAGATCCTGCGTTCGTATCCGGAGATCGTCGTGCTGCTCCCATCGAGATACGACGTGAACACAATGCCGTCGATGAACACATAATCGTCGAGGTAGGCATGACTCGGTTTGACCGACGGGTCTTGCGGGGCGAGTGCATCCGCAATCTCAGAGGCCCAGATCGACGCTGGAATCAGCACGCCGCAGAGTGCAAGAACTCCGAGCGCAACCCAGCGCTTACGTCCTCGCACGAGCGGAATCAGAAGCAGCGCCAGGACCGCCGTGGGCACGGCACACCGAAGGACCCAGCGTCGCACCGCATTTAAGCGCTTGCGCCGATCGATTCTTGCCTGCTCCGAGTGCGCGCTCAACGCCGTCGGCAAATCGCGAACGGCGGCCGCCCTGTCGAAGTCAACGATCGCGGGATCATCTAGCTGCCAGATCCTCCGTTGTGTCGTGATCATATGTAGCTGCCGCACGGATGCGGGCGCTCTGCCGATGCCGTCCCGTACCCGGTAGAACCGCGGTGGCCCCAGAATGATCCACTGCACCCAAAGACACGCCAACAGAATCGCTAATGGCGTACGGAGTTTCTCGAACGAGATTCGAAGGCGGCGCATGCGGCCGCGGTGTTCGAGAAAGCTCTTCGGGTCGTCCAGGTCAAACGCCCGCCCGCACTCCGGGCATCGCAGTGTTTCCTGGCCCCTCAGGTCGTAATGACAGGTCTTACAGTACATGCGACTCGGTCCGTTCCGCCAGTCTATCCCGGATTATTCACGGATCTACCGGAAGTCGCTGCAAACCCATGTAGCGCCGGGGCTTGTCCCCGGCGTGCTTACTACGCCGCGCCATCCGTTCGCCACCCACAAGGGGTGGCGCTACAAGAGGTTACGCGCACCGCCTGCAACACGATGAACAATCCGGCCTATGCTCCCATAACACATTATAGGTTGGACGGAGCGCACTCCAATCAGCCTTTGATGATTGTCTGAACGAGACGCCAAGAGTGGGAGCCCGCTTTGGCTTATTCGAACGGTTGGTCGTCAAGGCGCACAAACCGATCACGGCTCACACGAGAACCGAAACGAATCGTCAAGGTCGATCGGAAGTATGAGCGTTTGGATTCCTTGGCTGCGCGCGTTGCCGCACGTCGTATCGCGCCTGGTCGGGTCGTTCACGAACCCATCCGCGTATTCCGCGTTGAAGACCGGCTTGCCGGCGTCGATGAAGGGCGCCAGCGCATCACACTCGTCGAACTCGTGACACTGTTCGTTCACGCTGAAGTCGAAGTGGTCGACGAGCCGGGGGATCTGGTCGAGGTCGTTCTTGAGCCCCACCGCCAGGCCCCGCTCGTGCGCGGCGTTTGCGATGAGGCGGTTGAAGGCGAGTTGGTCGGCGGCGGTCAGGTCAAAGCCGGTGTCGTTGGCGTATCCATCCACGTTGTCCGGTTCGACGCCGTCGCAGCCCTTCTCCACAGCCACATCGAGCCGGTCAAGCATGATCGCCCGAACGTTGGCCGACCGAATGTCGAGCCAGCGCTCATCGGCGAAGTCGTCGAGAGTCTCCCCAAGTTCCACCGGCAAAAAGCGGTCCGCATCGTCACGGAAATCCTCGTAGCTACCGGCAGAGAAGTAGCAGATCACCCGTCGACCCTGCTGCTGCAGGTCGGCGATCAGCGACGTGGGTGTATCGAACAGGTCGAGGTCGTAGACATCAACGTCGTAGGATGTGTTGATTTGGCCGTCACCGCCCGGTTGGAGCTGCCACTGCCAGGTTGTTGTCACACCGGGTTTATACCAATCGCCGAACGTAACGGGTGGTGCGTTAGGTTCAGGCGGCGCACCGTTGTTGCCGCTTGCACCTTCGCTTACGGGTTTGCTCGGACATCCAGTAGCGAGTGCTCCCGCAACACAGCAGGCGCACACGCTGCAAGCCGCCCCCTCAAGCCAAACGCGCCGCGGGGTCTTACGCTGCAGTCCGCACCGGTTATTACCCATTGAATTGACCCAGAAAAGCACGTTGCCGCAGTCAGCCGCACGCGCTAACGCTTCCGTTTCGTCTTCTTTGTTCCACGACCGGACGATCGCTTGCCCTTCGCCTTCATTGGTGATATCGAGTTGGCCACTTCAGTGAACAGAGTCCCGTTGTCTTCCTCGCCGCCCTCCCGATCCACCACGATCGTGTCCGCCAGGCCCAGGTCGTTTCCGGGCTGTTGCTTCTTCTTCTTGATCACCTTGCCGTGGTCGTCGAACTCCATATCCGCTTGTGCGGTGTAGGTCTTCGACAACGTCACCAACGACCTTCGGAACTCCTCCTTGTTGATCACCGCCATCGAGCGCGTGGCTTCAACCACTTCGTCGATGTAGCGCGTGAAGACATCGCGCCGCTTGGAGTGGGCAACCTTCTTGCGTTTGCGGCGCAGCAAGATCCCCAGCCGCCGGCCACACTCGGCAATGCCGAGCTTCACCTCTTTGCGGATCTCGTCGTAGTCGGCGATCGCCTCCTTACCCTCCGAGATGAACGGCACCCACACACTGGCCATGTGAATCAGGATGACCATCGGCGCCTGCGGCATCGACCCCGAAGACTGCGAGAGGCTATAGTTGTTCCATTTGGTGTCGGTCACGGCTTTGAAGGTGCAGCAGGAACTCTGCTGATAGAGCAGCGGTACGCGATTCGCGAAGCGGATCACGCGGGACTGCGTGCGTTCGCCCTTGCCGTTGCCGTTTTCGTCGCCGTCACGATGGTCGGAGCCCAGTTCTCCGCCATACGCCAGCCCGACCTCGATCTGAAACGGGTTGCCGCGATAGACGCTCGGCGGGCGCGTGCTGGCCGTGTAGAACTCGGCCTTGATCTCCTTCAAGAGCCCGGTCAGGATCGACTCCGCCCCGATCGGTGCCAGGCAATCGGTCGACGGTGCCTTGAGCTTGGTGTTCTGCAGCACCGTGTAGACGCGCTCAGCCACAGGAGGTGTGATCGTTCCGAGATACGTACGCGTGGTGAGGCCCGCCCCGCCGCAGACCTTCTTCGCGACGGTCGGGCTGACGCGGGAGAACTCGCCGGCCAGGAACGGTCCGAGGTTTTTCGCGCCGCTCTCCTTGATCATCTTCATGAACGTGCCGAGTTCGATCCCGTAAGGGTGGGGTTTGATCTCGCGCGTTTCGTCGGGCAGTTCGTCCGTACCGCGCGGGAACTCGACGGTCGCACCGACGGGCGGGTGATAGACGAACTGTGCGTGCGGGTTGGCGATGGCCGTGAGCTCGAGGTATTCGTCGACGCTCTGGCGCCCCTTGTTGTACCCGGCCTGGAGTTCGATCGTCACCTGCGTACCGCGCGACCACTCCACCTCGATTTCCTGGTCGCGGATGATGTCCGGTTTGTTTTTTCGGGTATCGATGGCCAGCGTGTAGTCGTGCGCTTGCGCGCGGGGTCCCGTCTTGCTGAGGATGTGCACGGGTTTCCCCGTGGTGATCAGGCCGTACATGCCCGCGGCACTGATCCCGATTCCCTGCTGACCACGTGACATTTTCAGCCGGTGGAACTTCGATCCGTAGAGCAGCTTTCCGAAGATATTGGGGATTTGTTGCCTGACGATTCCCGGACCGTTGTCGCGCACCATGACGGTGAAGCGATCCTGATCGACCTGTTTCACGCGAATGTCGATATCCGGAAGGATCCCCGCCTCTTCGCAGGCGTCGAGGCTGTTGTCGACCGCTTCCTTGACCGTTGTCAGCAGTGCTTTGCGCTTGTTGTCGAATCCGAGGAGGTGTCGGTTTTTCGCGAAGAACTCCGAGACGGAAATATCGCGCTGCTGCTTACCGAGAGCCTCGGCGCTGAGCCCTCGCCGCGTCGCACCGCCTTTCTTGGCTTCCGCGCGTGGGGTCGACGGGCGGCGTTTTGAAGGTTGTTTAGGTTGCATCGTCTTGCGTCGTATAGACGCTGCCCCGCTGTTTGAGGTAAACGTCAAAGTGAGCTGCTCGCTCGGTGGGTTCGTTTTCGTCCCTGTGGGCCCGGCCGCCATCCTTGGCACTCCATTCTCTCGGCGGGCGCGCCACCGTGTGGCGACGCCGCAGCCATGTCGATCCTATCAAGGGCGCACGTCACTGCCAACCGGGCCGTCGCCACCTGTGAAATCTTCGTCTTTCTCTTGGCTTTTATCGGTCAATCAGCTACGATCAGGCTTGGCGTGGAGGGACGGCTTCCCACGTTCCCGTCACGAGTTTCTGCGGCAGCGTCACGCGGAACTTTCGGGCCCGGTTGCACGATGGACGGGCTCGGCGTGTGGTTCCGGATCGTACAGCAACCAATGCCCAAGGTCCCGACGGTCGTTTGGAATGACATTCTCGGCCAGGTTCGCACGAACCAGCCGCAGCTATCGCGTGGTTGGTTTTCCGACCTCGAACCGTCGGATCTCGACGGCGGCGTTCTGCATATTCGAACGTCTAACGAGGCTCAGACCCGGTACCTAAAGCAACACTGTGCTGCGGTTTTCTCCGAGGCGGCCCAGGCGGCGACCGGTCGCCTTGTGACGGTCTTGTTCGAAACACCGCCTCATCCGCAGGAATCCAAGGGGCTCAAGGGGCTTCCCTTTGACGATGACCAAGACCAGCTTCTGCTGAACCCTGACTACACCTTTGACCACTTTGTGACCGGCCCCTGCAACCGTCTCGCTCATGCTGCCGCACAGGCTATTTCCGAGGAGCCCGGTCGAGCCTACAACCCGTTCTTCGTGTATGGCCCCGCCGGTCTCGGAAAAACACATCTCCTCCAAGCGATCTGCCACACCCTGCAGAACGGCGGGCGCCGGGCGACCAGCCTCTACATCTCCTGCGAGACGTTTATCAACCATTTTATCGAGGCTGTCGAACAGGGCGCACTGAACCAGTTCCGCTACCGCTATCGCCACGTAGACCTTCTCGTCATCGACGACATTCAGTTCCTCGCCGAACGCGAGCGTAGCCAGGAGGAGTTCTTCCACACGTTCAACACACTGCACCAGTCTCAGAGGCAGATCGTCCTCTCGGCAGACTGCACGCCTTCCGAGATCCCCAGCCTCGAAGAACGCCTGGTCAGTCGATTCAACTCCGGGCTCGTGGCCCTCCTCGATCAGCCCTGCCTCGAGACCCGAATGGCCATCGTTCGCAAGAAGGCCAGACTACGCTGTATCGAAGTCCCCGAAGACGTCATTCGATTCGTCGCCAGCCGGATTGACCGGAACATCCGCGAGCTGGAAGGCGCCCTGATCAAGATCGATGCCTTGAGTCAGACCCGATCAGGCGCCATCCACCTTGATCTCGCCCGTGACGCCCTCGGGCCGGGCCCGACCCGCTCTATTCCCATCCCCGACATTCTCGAAGCGGTCGCCCGCCGTCTCAACGTCAAGGTTTCCGACCTCCAGAGCAAGAAACGCGCGAAGGTCGTCACACAGCCGCGACACATGTGCATGTATCTCGCTCGGCAACTGACCCCTCGAAGCCTCGAGGAGATCGGTGGCTACTTCGGGGGCCGCGACCACAGCACGGTCCTCCACGCGAGCCGAGCGATCGGGCAGGCTGCGGACAAGGACCCCCAGCTCCGCGCTCTGCTTGACGAGATAGCCTCAGAGGTCAAAAATGGTGTTCACTGACCGTGCTGCGCCGTTCGATTCCCTGTCAGTAACAGGACCATCCGTCGGGGGGCGCCGGGACGCTGACCGTCGCTGTGCGTTCCGCCTCGGAACCTTACAGGGTTGCTCACAGTCAGATCGCGGATACACGGAGCGGGCTCGCGCCGTAGCTTTTGACGCCGTAAGCGGTTACGCTTTACGGTTCCCTGTGTTCGCACAGGTTTGACATGATGACTACTACTACGAACTATAAGTTAAAAACCATACTCTCAAGAAGAACCACGGACAGGCTCCCCTCATTTGAGGTACGATTCTCACATGAAACTTCGATTTAACCGTACGGAAGCCAGCGACGTTTTGTCGGCCATTTGCTCTGTGGCGGGACAGCGAACAACCAAAGATATTCTCAAGTGTGTTCGGTTGGAAGCCCGCCCGGACGTGTTGATGCTGTCGGCGACGGACCTTGAGCTGAGTCTGCGCTGTGCCGTGGCGCAGGTCGAGGTCGAGGCGCCCGGCGACTCGTTGGTTGTTGCCGACACGCTGGCCAGAATCGTGCGGGAATGCGGCGATGAATTGCTTAGCATCGAGACCACGAAGAACCTGCTCGAGGTTCGCGGCGTCGGGAGTCACTTCCAGATTGTCACGCAGGACGTGGAAACGTTTCCGGCGGTTCCCACGATGGAGGGGGAACCGGATGTGACGATCGAGTACGGGGCGCTGCTGCGACTCGTCGAGCTGTCAGCGTTCGCCGCCGCCCATGAGAGCACGAGGTATGCGATCAACGGCGTACTCTGGGAGATCGAGGGTCCACGTCTTGTTCTCGCGGCGACCGATGGACGCCGCCTGGCCGTGGCGCGGGGCGAATTGGCGGGCGATGGCTTGACTGAGCAAAAGAGTGCGATCGTTCCGAGTAAGACGTTGGCGCTGCTGGGGCGCCTGCCCGTCGACAAGGACACTCGGGTCGGCATTCAACTGGCGGAGAACCAGTTGCTTCTCTCGCTCGGTCGGGCGAACATCAGCAGCTCTCTGGTGGAGGGGCGGTTCCCCAAGTATCAGGATGTGATTCCCAACGATTGCGATCGAGAGTTGCAGCTCAATACGGCGGAATTCCATAGCGCGTTGAAGCGGGCGGCGCTGTTGACCAACGAGGAATCCAAGGGGGTCCGGTTCGCGTTCTCCGAGGGGACCTTGACCTTGTCGAGTCGGGCGCCGGAACAGGGAGAAGCCACCATCGCGCTACCGGTGGATTTTCAGGGGACCGAACTGGAGATCGGATTCAACCCGCAGTTCCTCCTCGACGTGCTCCGTGTGGTTCACGCCGATGAGGTGACACTCGCCTTCAAAGCGGAAAATCGACCGGGCGTGATTCGCTTGGGTGAAGCCTATACCTACGTGGTGATGCCCGTGAATCTCGCGTCGGCCTAGGGAGAGACTGACCCGTGGGAACCGATCTGCGATTAGGGTGGGTCCAGCGCAACCGGGCAAGGCCGCAGCGGCAGTTGCGGCTGGGAGAGAGAATCGTCGATCTGGTGAATTCGTCCGCCCTCGTTGCGGACACGACCCGATCGAAATTGGTGGCCAGCACATTGACGGGGCTGGTGGACAAAGAGTTTAGAGGCCACTGCCGAGTGGTGGTGACGGATCGAGATGCCGTGGTCATCAATGTCGACCACCCCGGACGCGTGTATGCCATGCGAGCAAGGTGGTTGAAAACGCTCGGGAGGGCGTTGGAGATACAGGGGCGGTGCGTACCGATGGACGCCATACGGTTCGTACACGGTACCGCCGGGGTTGCCTTATGAGTGATACAACGACAGCCCAGCCGCGTTACGATGAATCCAGCATTACCGTGTTGGAGGGCCTCAAGGCCGTCCAACGCAACCCCGGTATGTACATCGGCGGCGTGGGATCAGCCGGCATGCACCATCTGGTGTTCGAAGCCGTCGACAATGCCGTCGACGAAGCGCTCGAGGGCTTCGCCGATTCCGTTCTCGTCCGATTGAGTGCGGACGGAAGCTGCGCGATCGTCGACAACGGCCGCGGCATTCCCGTCGGCCCGGTTCGGCATGAAAACCCGAAACTCAATGGACGACCGGCCCTGGAAATTGTGATGACCGTGCTGAACGCCGGCGCGAAGTTCGACAGTCACAGCTACAAGGTTTCCGGCGGTTTGCACGGGCTGGGCATTAGCATCGTCAATGCGCTCAGCGAGTGGCTCCGCGTCGAGGTCCATCGCGAAGGCCAGAAATACACGATGGTCTTCAAACGCGGCGAAATCTCGCAGCCTATGCGCACCGAGGAAGCCTCCGACAAGACCGGAACCAGCATCGAGTTCAAGCCTGATCCAGCCATCTTTAAGGACGTCGAGTTCAAGTACGAGACGCTTCAGAATCGCCTTCGCGAACTGGCGTATCTCAATGACCGCCTCCGGATCCGGTTGATCGACGATCAGAGCGGAAAGGAGTGCGAGTTCTACTTCGAGGACGGCCTGAAAGACTTCTGTGCCCACCTCGCCGGAGGGGCGACTTGGCTCCATAAAGAGGTCATCCTCGTTCGAGGAGCCGACGACCAGGCGGGAATCAGTTGTCAGGTCGTGCTGCTCTTCACCGACAGCTACACCGAGAACATCGTCTGTTTCGCCAACAACATTCCGAACGTGCATGGCGGAACGCACATGTCCGCCCTGAAGACGTCGATCTCTCGTGTGGCCAGCAACTACGCGCGGAAGAACAATCTGATCAAAGGAAACACGACGGTCGTCGGCGACGACTGGCGGGAGGGGCTGACCGCACTGGTTTCCGTGAAGCTTCGCGATCCGAAGTTCGAAGCCCAGACCAAGGTCAAGCTGCTCAATCCGGAGGTGGAGACTTTTCTTCAGCAGGTTCTCAATGAGCGACTGGGTGCCTATTTCGAGGAGCATCCGGCCGAGGCTAAGCGAATCGTCCAGAAGGCCATACAGGCCGCCCAGGCGCGGGAAGCAGCCCGGCGGGCTCGCGATCTAACGCGCAAGAGTGCCCTGAGCAGCGGCGGTCTTCCCGGAAAGCTGTGGGATTGCCGCGCCAAGGATGCCGAAACCACGGAACTCTACCTGGTCGAGGGAGACTCCGCCGGCGGAATCGCCAAGCAGGGGCGTGATTCACTCACCCAGGCCATTCTTCCGCTCAAGGGCAAGATCCTCAACGTCGAGAAGGCTCGAATCGACAAGATGCTCAGCCACGACGAGATCGGGAAACTGATCTCCGCCGTGGGGTGTGGCATCGGAAAAGAGGAGTTCGACGTCAGCAAGTGTCGATATGGCAAACTCATCATCATGACCGACGCCGATGTCGACGGATCGCATATTCGCACGCTGCTGCTGACGTTCCTGTTCCGTCATATGCGTCCGCTGATCGAGTCCGGACGGATCTACGTCGCCCAGCCACCGCTCTATCAGGTCAAGAAGGGCAAGCACCTGGAGTACATCCTCGATGACCGCGGGCTCAACGGAAAGCTGGCGGAACTCGGCCTCGCCGGAACCGCGTTGCTCGTGAGAGACGCCGAAACCGAGGAGCGGAGAATCGAAGCGCAGGCCCTCGCGGGTCTGGTCACCCACCTCGACGGACTGGAGACGCAGACGCGCGTTCTCGCGCGGCGCGGGATCGCGTTCGGCCAACTCGTGCAGGAGCACCGCGACCCGAACCGCGGTTTGCCCAAAATGTTCGCCCGCGTGTGGCGTCCTGACGGAAGCCCGCCGGAGCAGCACTACTTGTTCGATGAGGACGATCTGACAGCCCTGCGAGAGCGGGAGGCAGGTGAACATGGCGAGGTGGAGATCACCGAAGCCCGCCACCTGCTCCTTGCACAAGGCGAGAACGGTCGCAACAACGGCGATTCCGACCTTCCGGAACACCGAATCGTCCGCTATCAACTGGCGGAGTGTCGCGTGCTCGATGGGATCATCGAGGGCATCGAGGCGCTGGGCCTCTCCGTCGATGACCTGTTCCTCAAGCGAGAGGAACTCGTGACCGGCGAACTACCCCCGGCGAAGTTCCTCCTTCGAGATCGCGACGGGCGATTGGTGGAGCTCGATAATCTCGCACAGGTCGCACCTGGAATTCGAGACCTGGGCCGCGAGGGGCTGGCCATCAAGCGGTTCAAGGGCCTCGGTGAGATGAACGCGGACGAATTGTGGGAAACCACCATGGACCGAGAAGCCCGCACGCTGCTCCGCGTCGTTGTTTCAGAAGATATGACCGATCTCGAGCAGGCCGACCTGGACGCCCGGGAGGCGGACCGTATTTTCCGCCTTTTGATGGGTGAAAACGTCGAGGAACGTCGCCGCTTCATCGAAGAGAACGCCGTCAGCGTCAAAAACCTCGACGTTTGAGCGGGCGGGTCTCCAGAAACGAACCCACCGTAGGCCCAGAAAACGGCCCAAAAGGAAGTAGGGCTTTATGGCTGTGGATCCCTGGGACGGCCTGGATGCCCTCGGCGTTTTCGGCAGGTTGAAGATCCTGATCGGACGTTAAAACCGGTAGTTTTTTGCTGACGATCACCTTGTAATTGCCGGTGGTATGGCTATACTTTTACATGTGATATTGAGGGGCTAGCGCGCCGCCGCATACGGAACCGTGGAAATCGCTTTTCCACAAGCCGGCGGCGGAGGGGGTAGATACAGTGAAGAACAAACTAACGACATCCGTTGCCGTACTGTTGCTCGCGTTCTGTGGAACGGCCAACGCCTCGGTCGTCATCGATTCCTTCGATCATGTCGGTGCGCCCGATCCCTGGCCTGTGACTGTGGACCAAGCTGGCGCTTCGGCGACCGTGCTCGAGACGGGGCTTGCCACCGTCTTGGGCGGCGTGCGTACTACGACGTTGGGCGTCCAAGCGCTTGGCACGGCACGGCTCGATAAGGTCGAGGTCGGCGTCTACTCGCCGCCCGGTATCCTTTCCTATGCGAGTTCCATCCTGGCCGATGGCAAACTGGACCTCCTCTACGACAATGGCCCCGGTGGCTTGAATGTCGATCTTTCCAGCTATGCCTGGATCGAGATCGATCTTCTCGCGTTCGACCTGGCCAGCGGAAACCCCATGCCGGTGACCATTACGCTGGCAGACGGCGCGAGCAGCTCCAGCTTGACACAGAGCGTTTCGACCGCCGGTCGACAATTGGTTATCTTCCCGTTTGCCAGCTTCACGAAGACCGGACCATTCGATTTCAGCAGCATCGATGAAATTGATGTCAGCTTCGATCCTGAGTTCGGTGCCGACTTCCGCGTCGGTGAAATCCGCTCGGTCGTCCCCGAGCCCGCCACGCTCGGCCTCCTCGCGGTCGGCGCCGCGTTGACGACGCTACGGACGAAACGCCGCACCGCGGTCTAGTACGCCTCACTTTACCTCGAACGAATACACAGAGGGCGGCGCAATTCGGTGCCGCCCTTTTTTTGTGGCGTCTGTCCCCGAAGAACATGGCGTTGCCTTTCAGCGCACATCGGCGATGGGCACAGAGGATGGAGGGGTCAGCGTGCGATCATCATTGCCAGCGACATGTAGATGGCGACCGAGACGATGTCGTTCGTCGTGGTGACGAGCGGGCCCGACGCGATCGCAGGGTCCACACCCAGCCGGCGGAACGTGTACGGAAGCGCAATGCCCAGGAACCCGGCCATGAGAATCGCCAGCGTCATCGCGATGCCCACGGCCAGCGGCAGGCGCCCATTGGTACCGACCCACGATGCTTCGGGTACGAAGGCCGTATACACGGGCAAAACCATCGTGACGGAACACCAGGCAGCCAAACCGCACGCCACGGACATGATCGCGGCGATACGCCCCTCACGCGCAAGTGACCGAAGAAACTTCGTTGAGGCGAGTTCACCTGTCGCAAACCCTCGGACGATGACCGTCGAGGTTTGAATACCGCTATTGCCACCCATCGCACCGATCATGGGGACGAAGAAGGCCAAGGCGATAAACAACGCGGGTTCGAACTTCGTTTCGCTGACGGCGAGGACAGCCGCCGTCACCAGCATCCCCAGCATGCAGGGGAGCAACCAGGTCAGGCGTATTCGCGCGGCGCGAAAAACCGAACCGGTCTCGAGCTCGGCCGGATCAGTACCGGCCATGCGGTACAGGTCTTCCGCGGCCTCCTCCTCCGCGACGTCGAGCAAGTCGTCGTGCGTGACGGTCCCGAGCAGCCGACCCTGATCGTCGACGACGGCCGCCGACATCACGTCGTACTTACGAATGATCTGCACGACCGTTTCCTGGTCGTCCAGCGCGAGCACCGTGACAGAATCACGATCGCAGATCGATTCGAGTTGCGTGGTCGGGGGGTTTGTGACGAGACGGCGAAGGGGTACGGTGCCCAGGAGTCTCCTGTCGTCGTCAACGATATAGATTTCGTGCAGGTCTTCTTCTTGCGTGGCCTCGCGAACGTACTCCACCGCATCCGCTACGGTCTTTCTGGCAGGAACCGCAACGACGTCCGGCGTCATAATGCCGCCCGCCGTCTCCTCGTCATAGCCGAGCAGATCGCCGATTTTGTCCGACTGCTCCGCCTCCATGTGGTCGAGGATCTCCTCGACCTCGTCGGGCGGGAGCTCGCTGAGCATGTCCGCGGCGTCGTCAGGCGGTAGTTCGGAGACGATCTCCGTGAGTGATTCGGTGTCGAGTTCCTCGACAATATCACCCCGGACGGCCTCATCGACCATGACGACGACCTCAGCGGCCGTGTGCGGGGGTAGTGCGAAGAGAATCTTCGATCGCTGCTCGTCGTCGATCAGCTCGAAAACCTCGGCAATATCCGCTGCGCGGGCGTGAGACAGCGTTTCCGTGAGCTTCCGCTCGTCGCCGCCGTCCAGCACGGCCGTCATGCGCTGATAGAGATCGTCGCGTTCCAACGTCATCAGAAGCTCCGGGCGCCGCCCAGTGGCGACATGGATGAGCGGGTATTATGATCGGCGCCGGTGCGAACGCAACGCGGATTTCCGAATCATGGCGCTTACCATCTATCGAGAGGCGGATGCAGACGCGTCCCATCTTGCAGACCGGACCGTGGCCGTCATCGGCTACGGAAACCAGGGGCACGCACATGCCCTCAACCTCCGTGATTCCGGAATCCGCGTCGTCATCGGGCAGCGACCCGGTGCCGGCGCCGACCGGGCCGAGCGCGACGGATTCAAACCTCAACCACCTGATCAGGCCGCTGCCGCCGGCGATCTCGTCATTCTCACGCTCCCCGACGAATCGGCGGCCGAGGTGTACGAGCGGTCGATCGGCCCCGTCCTGCGCGAGGGTCAGACGCTCGGATTCGTCCACGGGTTCAATATCCACTTCGGATTCATCAAACCGCCGGACGGTGTTGACGTCGTCATGATCGCGCCCAAGGGTCCCGGAACGTTGCTTCGATCACTTTTTGAACAGGGCAACGGCCTGCCCGCACTTCTCGCCATGCACCAAGATGCGACGGGCCGCGCCAAACAGACGGCGCTCGCCTGGGCATCGGCGATCGGTGCGACCCGCGCCGGCGTCATCGAGACCACTTTCGCCAGCGAAACCGAAACGGACTTGTTCGGCGAGCAGGTCGTCCTCTGCGGGGGCGTGACCGCGCTGACCAAAGCCGCGTTCGAAACGCTGGTCGAAGCCGGATACGAACCCGAGTTCGCCTACCTCGAGTGCGTCCACGAACTCAAGCAGATCGTCGACCTGCTCTACGAGCGAGGCCTCAGCGAAATGCGCGACAAGATCTCCAACACCGCCGAGTACGGCGACCTCACCCGCGGACCGCGCATCATCGACGACACCGTTCGCCGGAGAATGCGCCGCATTTTGGAAGAGATAAGATCAGCCGAATTCGCCGAAGAGTGGATCGCCGAGCACCGCGCCGGGAGTGCTAAGTTTAAGGAACTTCATCGCAACGATGTGGATTCCCTCTATGAGCGCGCGGGCCGCACCGTCCGCTCACTGATGCCCTGGCTGACCAAGCCCTAGCCCCCGCTCATTCCGCAACTCCGAACCGCCCCATCCGCTATGGCGGCGTGAACGTGCCTGAAAAACCGCAAATCGCCACCATTTGAACCGAGTTTCGAACGTCCGAATCCCCCAAAGTGACTTCGCTCATAGGCCGATGCGTATTCAGGTGAGGGAACGGGTCCTTGCATGTCCGACGCGCTGACACTGTCACGCGCGTGACCGTTCCCGCAGGCGTGGGAAGGGCATGGTTATAGGACGCAAACGGTGCGCGGGGTGGTTCAACCGGCCACACAGGCCGACCGATAAATTGCCAAGGTTGGTGGTCATTCTGCTCGATAGTCCACGATGAGTTCGGACACACGCAAGGAGCGCAAAGATGTTGCGAAGGTACAGCTGTTTGATGTTGCTCTCGGTCGCCCTGATCGCCTGTAGTGCCTGCAGAAACTACGAGTCGTCTACCGACCGGGAGCACTTCCGCATGGATCAAACCAAGTCGACCTACGGTGAGCACTTCACCTACATGGCCGACAACGCGTTGATGCATGACATGTCACTGGTCGAGATGCACTTCATCCCGCACAGCAGCGAGATCAGTGGTGTCGGTGCGGCACGGTTGGAGCGCATGGCCAGGATCCTCAACACCTACGGCGGAACCGTGCGTTACGCCGGTGAGGAACCCGATCCGAAGCGGGTCGAGCAGCGGCTCGATCACATTCGGGAGTATCTCGCGCTGTCCGGCTGCAACATGGAACGCGTGACGATCGAGGAAATGATCTCGGGCGGGGGACCCGCTCCGGCGGAGGAGGCGGTCCAGGTTTATCAGGCCAGCCAGGTTGGGAAGAAGAGCGACACCGCGAGCAGTGGTCTGTCTTCTGCGAGCGGGATGTCCGAAGTAGGCAACAACTAGGAAGAGAAGTAATGCTCGTGACGCCGCAAGCTCAGACGAAAGCCGTTTCCATCGTACTCGTGATGTTCTGCATCGCGGGTTGTGTATCGTCGGACCAGAAGATGGCCCGCATGCAAGACGTGGCGTGGAAAGAGGCACCCCAGACGACCGTGCCTGACACACGCGAGCCGGAACCGCCGAAGATCCTCCCCGAGACGCACTTCGCGGCCGGTCGGTTGTACGAGTCGCAAGGCCTGTACGACAAAGCCATCATGCAATATCGCAAAGCCGCCGCGGGGAACCACGCCTACGTCGATGCCTACCATCGAGTGGCGCTTCTGCTCAGCATGACGGGGCAGCATCGTCAGGCCTCGGTGGCGTTTGAAAAGGCGGTTCAACTCAGACCGGACGATCCGGTTCTGCGCAACAACCTTGGCTTTGAACTTCTCTTGCTCGAGCGATGGGCCGACGCTGCCAACGAGTTTCAGCGGGCGGTTCAGTTGCGACCCGTCTTTGCGCGGGCCCACATCAACTTGGGAATCGCGAAGAGCCGAATGGGGCTCCATCAGGCCGCGTTGGCGAGCTTCCGCAATGTCCTTCCGGAGGCGGACGCGTATTACAACCTCGGACTGATGCACCGCATCCAGGGTCAACACCGGCAGGCGGCGGAGTGTTTCCGTCACGTATTGAGGGTTCATGCGGACTTCGCCGCGGCGAAGACGCAGTTGGCCGAGATCCAGCCGTTCCTCAAGACGCAAACACCGCTAGCCGCAGCGGTTGAAAACGTTGATTCGAGCCCGGCCACAAACGGCTTCGAGCGGTCCGCGGACGTGGGGCCGTGCAGTCCAGCCGTGTACGAGTTCGCGACATGGTCGCCGGCGGATCTCTTCTCGCACGCCGCCGCGCCCATGCCCACCACCGTCGATGAGAACCTGATGTGTCTGCAGACCGAGCCCATCTTCGATCACGACATCTTCACGTTGAATCGAGAGGCCATCGCCTCAGAAACGTTCGATTCTACGACGGACATGTGGGACAGCGTGAGTGACGGCAGCTTCGCCCTGAGCTTCCGGGAGAACCAGTTTGATCTGATCGACTTCCTGGCGATTCTCGACAACGAGTATCGCTGTCATGAAGAGTGGGACGCCATCCCGTCAACCACGACCACCTTCGTGCAGGGTTCGGTTCCAGAAATGCTGAGACGTCCGACGCTCGCGGCGACGGTCGTGAAGAGGGACGTGCCTGCGAGGCCGCCTGCCGACCTCGCGAAAGTCGCCCATTTGGCGAAGAACAGCGAGCTTCGCAGGTTTGCGAAGATGACGATGGAGCTTCGCACCTTTGCGAAAAAGCAGCGCACATGGACGCCGTCTGCACGGAAGTCAAAAAAGCCGACCGCCGTCAAGAAGGTGGCGCCTGAGCGCAAGGCCAAAAAGGTCTCCGAGCCTCACGCGGCCAAGCAGCCCAAAGCCAAACCCGTGACAAGGCCTGTGGCCACGGCAAAGCGCACGACGACCAAGGTCGTTCGGACGAAAACAAATGAACCGCACCCCTGCCTGGCCGTTCTCCCGAAGGACCATGTCGTCAACATCAAGCATGTGCCCGCGCCGCCTACGCCGACGTTCCGCTCGGCGGTCGGCATGCACCAGTTCGACGACGATGCAAGACTGAGTACGGTAGCCGCCGCCGGCGCGATGGTCTTTGATTCGACCACCGACGACCACACGCTGGTGGGTCCGGTTCGCCATCCTCGACGCGGGTTTGCGCGAGCCGTCACCGCCCGCCCGACGCTGGCCTACACGGTCAGAACAGGACAACCCACCACGACGGCGTCTCGACCGACATCGAGTCCGTTCGCCGGGGTATCGCCCCGTGTACAGAAACACCTGGCGAACCTCGCGGACCTGAAGGATCGACTCGACATCGTCCGCAACGAAATCGATTGTCTGGACTCGGTCGTCGCCCCGCCGAACCCGGAACACTAGCGGGTCGGACTCGAGTCGCCGGATCCCATAACGGATTCCGGCGACTCGTTGGCCTTCCCCTCGAGCGATACACACCGACCAAGGGTCCGTTTCTCGGACTCTTCTATTCGCTTACCCTGGCCGTTAATCCCGTCGATGTATGTGAGAGCTTTTTCGGAAGCCGGTAGCGGGTCGCGTCCACAACGCTCTTGATGGTCGGTCGAATCCGCGGGGTCCGAACAGCGCGCGAGTCGTCACACGACGCCTCGGTTCGATGGTTTTGGGGGTGACGCGACACGGCGATCGGTTCGTTGCTGTGCGTCCAGTCGGGGACCGAAAGTCAAGAGACCTCTGTTTAGGAGCGTACGAGATGAGACACGAGGCGAAGGTAACCGCCATTGTCGTGGCCACGTTGATGTTGACCGGGTGCACGCGGTCGACCATGACCAGCAACATCCGACCGGACAGTATGTCAGTGTCGGTTCGCTTCGTTCTTCCGAGCGAACAGGACCGATACTCCAGCCTGGAAGACCAGACCCAAACGAAGCTGGCGGCTGACTCCACCTACCGTGGATTCTCCGGACACGATCCCGGCGACGGAATGACGACCTGGAAGCCCAGCGCCTATCACGTCGCGCTCTGGGGCGGAAACCACAATGGTACGGATGTCACCACCGAGGCGATGATGTTACCGCCCGGGAGCTACACGTTCGCTTTCTTCGATCAGCCCAAACAGGCCGTGATGCAGGGGTGGCTGGACATTCGCAACACGAAGAGCGATCTCGCCAGCGTATTGTCCAAGTGGAAAGACAGCATCGACGAGCAGAAAAAGCGCCTGGCCTTCGATCTCGAAGTGGACGGGCGGATGACGCTCAGTGATCCGGAGGTCTTCAACGAGTTCGAAAAGCAGATGAAGGCGTGCGACCGGCTGAATCGCAGCATCGACGCGGCGATCAAGATGGAGTATCGAGCACAGAAGACCAAGAAGAAGAACATCGTCGACCTTCTGCACGACGCGGAATTGGTCATCATGCCGGGCGAGGATACGTTCTTCCATCCCACGACGCAGCCGGCGTTCAATGAAGACGACGTGGCGGCCGTGCACGCCGGAAACGCCGTGACCAAGATGATACTGGCAGCGGACTACAAAGAGGCCAAGTGGAAACTCGGTCGCATCAACCAGTTGTACGGCGATATTGCGAGATTCAAAGAAGTGATGGAGCAGGAGGCCGATCGCCTCGAGCGCCGAAAGGGCTTGTTCCTGCTCACCGACCATCTCTACAACCACGACAAGCGATTCGTCGAAAACGAGATGCAGTTACAGTATACGCTGGGGTTGATCGAGCGTTTCGATGAGCACGCGTCGGACTTGCGCGAGCATCGTATGGCGCTTGCGTTTGTGACCTCACTGTTCACGCCACACGCGAATTTCAACGCATTGGATCAGGAGCAGCGCGATCTGGTGGGTGAGCGGACGGTGCTCGAGACCCAGCGCCGGCGCCTGGACCGCACGATCGACGCGACGGAAGAGAACGATGTCAAGCGCGTGACCCTCGAGCGAAACCGGCAGCGCGTGATCGCGATGCTGGACGACATCGAAGCTCAGATGGAAGGCGTGGGGCAGGCGCGAACGGCGCTGGCCTCGATGGCCGACGCGACGGATGTGATTCACCGTCACAACGATACGAGGCTCATGACCGCGACATTCGTCGAGAAAGAAATGCCCCCGGCCGTTCTCCGCATTGTCGAACGGCAGGCCATGATGACGGCGCGATTAGAGCCCACCGACAAGGTCTTTGTCCCACGCCCCATGCCGATGACCCCGAAGAAGGTCGCACACGTTCCGGCAAGGAGTGAAGACTGGACCTACCACCAGCCCTCGCAGGTCATGGACTATTCAACCTACGACAACGTCGAGCACGCGCAGACCCAGAACCAGGTCGTCGAACATGCCGTGGAGCAGAGTCCGCCGACATATGTAAACGATGAAACAGTCGAGCGCCGAACGGTCAGAACCGTGAAGGAGGACGTTCACCGGTACGCGGCGAAAGACCACGTGAAGGTGCACGAAACCCAGGACGGCCATGGGCACCAAAACACCGCCGACCATCACCGCCCGCGACAGGCGAAGTTGACCCAGCATACAAGCGAACCGTCGGCGTGGCAGAAGAGCAAAAAAACGAACTATCAGAATGACACCGACGAATCCTGTCACTGGTTGGTTCGGATGCTCGTTCCGCCTTGCTGGATGGCCGACATGGCCAAGACGAAAACGAAACCCGCAGCCAAATTGGCTCGTCACTCGGCCAAGGGCGCAATCGAGACGGACAGTGAATGTCACTGGCTCGCAAAGATCTTCGTTCCACCCTGCTGGGATGATGATGGCTGGGATGCGAAGAGCCGCCAGACCAAGGAGCATGGCCAGAGCCGACCTCGGACAGCCAAGCTGACAAGCCATCCGGACCCGTCAAACAAATGGCAGGCGGACGAGCCCAAGGACGACTGCCACTGGTTGGTCCGGATTCTCGTTCCGCCCTGCTGGATGGCGAACCGGAACGATCCCGCCTCGAACTGATCGGCGGCGGCGAAACGACCAGGCCCAATGCTTTCCCCCTATGTCCCCCCTTCGGGGGGGACCCAGGGGGATGAAGCCTCAGCTCCCGCCTCTCTCCCCATCCGCAGTATCAAAGCTTCGGGTACATGCCGTCGGAGAGATCGCGGAGAGCCGCGCGGTCGAGGATGCGCAATCGACGGACGTCGCTCTGCTCGATCAAACCCGCGTCGGTAAGGCGTCGTAAGCTACGCGAGAGGGTCTCGGAGGTCAGGTTCAAATGACTGGCGAGGTCCTTCTTGAGCGGGGCCCAAATGAACTCTCCGCTCTCCTCTTTGCCGGCGTGCAGGATGTGGCGGGCGAGGCGTCCGGTGGCGTCGCGAAGTACGATGTCCTCCATGAGGCCGACGAGTTGGCGCACCCACCAGGCCATGCTTGCCATCAACTGTAGGCAGAGCTGATGATCAGACTGTAATGCCCGAACAAAGGGTGCGGCCGGGAGCAGAACAGTGGCTGAGTCTTCTGTGGCTTGGGCAAACGCCGGGCAGGCGAACCCGCCGATGACAGCCACTTCGGCGAACGTTTGCCCGGGCTCGACCATGTGGAGCACATGTTCTTTGCCACTGGGCGCCAGCTTGAAGACGCGCACCGACCCGGATTCGAGAACGAAGAGGCCTGGACAAGGGTCTCCCTGGCGGAAGATCGTTTCGCCTTTTGAGTGTTTCCGGCGTAGCGCCATCGCGGATAGTCGGTCCAGGGCGTCTTCAGAGATACGTGCGAAGAAGTCACACGACGCCAACGTGGTACCAAGGGCGGCGAATGCTGGGTCGGAATGTTCGCCTTTCGCCATTTTGCGACAGCTTTCCAGGTCGGCCCACGCCCAGATGCGCGGATCTTTCAGTTTTTCTCGCGTCCGCTTGATCCAGGTCAAGGCACGACTCCGTGCGGCGACCATAATCGCATAGTAGACCGGTCGCGACAACCGCCCATGGGTCCTCCACAGCGGATTCAACCTGTCGAGGTGGGCGACGATTGAAGGCCTCCGAGCCGTTTGCCGACGAACTCGTGTCGCGACCGCGCCTTCGTGAAGCTAAAGCGGATGGCCCAGCGGTTTGGACAGGGCGTGGAGATCGTCAGGCCATCGAATTATTGGACCCCTTGGGAGCGTCTCGATGTACTGCAATCAGTGTGAACAAACGGCGCATAACACCGCGTGTGTTCAGAGTCCGGGTGTCTGCGGAAAGGACGAGGACGTCCAGTCGCTGCAGGAACTCCTTCTCTACGGCCTCAAAGGGATGTGCTCGTACGCGCACCACGCCAGGCGACTCGGCAAGACGGACGAGGCGGTCAACGCCTTCGTCGAGGAGGCGCTCTTCGCGACCGTGACGAACGTGAATTTCGACATGGAGAGCCTGTTCGAGATGGTCCTCGAGTGCGGACGGCAAAACCTCCGCGTGATGGAATTGCTCGAAGAGGGGCACGTCGAGCGGTTCGGGACGCCGAGTCCGACGAACGTGAAGGAAGGGACCGTGGCCGGCCCCGGAATTCTCGTGACCGGACACGACATGGTCGACCTGGCCGATTTGCTCGAGCAAACCGCCGGGACGGGTGTAAACGTCTACACCCACGGCGAGATGCTGCCCGCGCACATGTATCCTGAGCTGCGCAAACACGAACATCTTGCGGGGCATTTCGGCGGTGCGTGGCAATTGCAGAAAAGCGAGTTCTCCCAATTCACCGGGCCGGTGCTGGCCACGACGAACTGTGTTCTGCATCCGCAGCCGGCCTACGCCGACCGCCTGTTTACGACGCGCGCCACGGCCGTGCCAGGCGCGACGCGCCTCACCACGAACGACTTCTCCGCCGTCATCGCCAAAGCCAAAGAATGCGAACCGCTACCGGAGAAGATCCTCAAAGAATCGCAGGTAGGATTCCACAAGACGGCCATCCTCGGTGCGGCCGATGCCATTGTGCAAGGCGTGAAGGACGGCAAGATCAGCCACTTCTATCTGATCGGCGGATGCGACGGCGCCGAGCCGGGACGCAACTACTTCAGCGCCTTCGCGCAGCAGACGCCTGCCGATTCGTTCATCCTCACGCTCGGCTGCGGCAAGTACCGGATCCGAGACTACGACTACGGTACGCTACTCGGATTCCCGCGGCTTCTCGACATGGGGCAGTGCAACGATGCGTATGGCGCGATCCAGGTTGCCGTCGCACTCGCCAAGGCGTTCGATTGCGGTGTCAACGATCTGCCACTGACGCTCGTCATCTCCTGGTTCGAACAGAAAGCCGTGGCCGTTCTGCTGTCGCTGCTCGCGCTCGACGTCAAAGGAATCGGCATCGGACCCAACGCGCCGGCGTTCGTGTCGCCGAACGTCTTCAAGATTCTCCAGGACAAGTACGACCTGAAGATCGTCGGAAACGAAAAACCATCGAAAGACCCGCTCAACGTCCTGTGTTGAAGTCCCGGTGCGGATAGCGCCGAAGCGCTCGCGTCAGTGGCGCCTGCTGCGCCGAACAACCTGCCGATCTCGATCGGTCCGCGCGCTGAACGCCGATACCTGACTTTTGCATCGCCTTGCGTTACACTTCCACCCGTGAGAAGGATCGATGTTTCGTCGCGAACCTGAGTGCTTGGTGTGCAGCGGCGCAACGCCATCGATGCCACTTCCCAAAGAGCTACGAATGTCGACGGCGCTCGTGTGATGTAAGGGTGAGCTTCGTTGATCGGCTCTGCCCGTGCGCGGAGGAACAACATGCTACGTCTGTCGCCTTGGATCATCGTCGCCGCCCTCGGCCTGCTCCGCCCTGATGTGACCGCAGCCCAGGATTCACAACCCTCCGCTACCGGCGGATGCCTCGCCTGTCACGCCGGTATCGAACCGATCCGCGATCCAGAATCGGAAATGATGCAGCGGATTCTTCGTTTAGGCCGCCAGCAAGGGGATCCCGAGGGCTGCGTTGTGTGTCACGGCGGTGACACTTCCGGTCAGACGAAGGGCCAAGCCCACCGAGCCCCTTTTTATCCGGACCCTGGGAGCCCGTGGGTCAATGAGAAGACGTGCGGTCAATGCCACGAGCGACACGTGGCGACACAGATGACCAGCCTGATGATGACCGAGTCCGGCAAGATCCAGGGCACGATCTGGTCGTTCGGGGCGATGGATCGCGGCTACGAGCACACCTGGGGCAACTACGACGTACAGAATCCCGCCGATCCGGCGTCGCGGATCGGGACGGCGGATTACCTCGCATACATGGAGGCGCTTCGACTGAAAGAACCCGCGGCTTTTCCGGATGCGCAAGAATCGCTGCCCGCGGCGCCAACCGACTTGTCACTGCTTCACGAACAGCCGGAACTGGCGGCGTTCACCTACATTCGTGCCGAGTGTCAGCGCTGCCATCTTGGAGTCAAAGGTCGGCAGAAGCGTGGCGACTTCCGTGGGATGGGTTGCTCGGCCTGCCATGTTCCGTATGGCAACGAAGGATTGTACGAGGGCGGTGATCCCTCGATTCCGCGCGACAAGCCGGGACACATGCTGGTTCACTCGATTCAGGCAACGCGCGAAGCGAAGGTCACGGTCGGCGACACCACCTACACCGGCATTCCCGTCGAGACCTGCACGACCTGCCACGACCGGGGCAAGCGGATCGGCGTGTCGTTTCAGGGGTTGATGGAGAGCGCGTATCACTCACCGTTCACCGAGGGCGGCGGCGGGCAGGTCGCCCTGCACACGAAGCACTACATCGCGATGCAGGAGGACATCCACTACCAGAAGGGGATGATGTGCGCCGACTGTCACACGTCGATCGATGTTCACGGCGACGGCTTCATCGCGGGCACGAACCTCGCGCAGGTCGAGATCGAGTGCCCCGACTGTCACGGGACGCCGAAGGCCTATCCGTGGGAGCTTCCACTGGGATACATGGATGAGTTCGCCGAGTCGGTACAGGTGGGCGACGCGCGTGGCGTCGCGACCGAGTTGCCGTCGCACGTTCGCCAGGGGACCGTCTATCCTGCCGAGGACGGCTACCTCAGAACCGCTCGCGGCAACGCGTTTCCCGACATCGTACGTCGGGGCAACAAAGTTGTGGTTCACACGGCCTCGGGCAAAGACCTCGAACTCGAACCGCTCAAGCTGAAGTTCGAGGAAGAAACACTGAGCACCGAAGCCCGTGTGGCCATGTGTCAGGTCGGCAAACACATGGACCGGATGGAGTGCTATGCATGCCACGCGACGTGGGTGCCGCAGTGCTACGGTTGCCATCTCAAGATCGACTACTCCAAGGGGCAGCGCAGTTTCGACTGGGTGGCGGCGGGCAACGAGCATCTCAAGGAATCGAAGCGGGCCGACCGCGGTGAGAACGGATATGACACCGACATGCCCGGCAAAGTCACCGAGCAGCGCTCGTACATGCGCTGGGAGGATCCACCGCTGGGCGTGAGCGGGGAAGGGCGCGTGACGCCGGTGACACCGGGTTGTCAGCCGTCTATCACCATTATCGGTGAGAACGGCGAGACGATCATCCGAAACCACATCTACCGGACGCCGCCAAATACGGAAGGTGGCGGGCCTGACGGGCAACTGGCGATTGACATGAGCCCCGGTCAGCCGCACACGATCGGTAAGGCGCGCTCGTGCGAATCGTGCCACGCGTCGGAGAAGGCGCTGGGGTACGGCATTGGCGGCGGTCGATTGACCCGTCCCATGAATCATCCGGTTGTGATCGACCTGATGACGGCCGATCGGGAGATTCTTCCCGAACAGCACATTGCGCAGATCGAAGGCATTCCGGAACTGGAAGGGGATTGGTCTCGGTATGTGAGCGAAGATGGCGAGCAGCTCATGACGGTCGGTCACCACTGGAGCGGATCGCGCCCGCTCAATGACACCGAGCGGGCGAACATGGATCGCCACGATATATGCCTGTCGTGTCACCAGGAGATTCCCACGGAGTCTCTGGCTGTCAGCCTGCTACACCACACAGCCAAGTACGCCGGTGCGCTCCCGACCAACCGGGACGAGCACGGCGCGCTGGTCCACAAGGTGATGTTATTCTCGGCGTGGGGTCAGGTGTCGACGACGTTGCTCGCGTTGGCTGCACTCGTGCTGCTGATCTGGCAGAGCATCCGACGAAAGCGCCGGCGGGTCGCCACGGCCCCGGCCGGGACAGGGGACGCGCCGCCGTCCTGACCTGGGTCAATCCTGTAGGGTGCCCCGGACGCACCGACACCCGACGCACCGCCCCCAATCCGAGCCGCGACGGTAAAGGAGCGGGCACACCACCCCAATCCGAATCCTGCAAGAGCGACCCTCCTGCCGAGCCAATGTAGCGCCGCCCTTTATGGGCGGCGCCGGTGCGAGTGACCCGTACGTCCGCCACACGCCGAAGGCGTTCAAGAACCTATAGCGTAGAACGTTCAAGCGTATCGGAGAAAGTGCCGTGTCTCCTGCGTGCGGAGTCGTTCAAGACGTACACTTGAATAGAGCTTGCTCTAGAGCAAGCTCTATCCGATCGTAGCGTTCGGGGGTCCATTTCGCCCGGAGAATCCTGCCAGTCTTCCGCTACGATTGCACTGGTTGCGCTATAGCCCAGGGTCAGCGAAACGGCGAAGCCGTGCAGCGTCACCCTGGGATCGGGGTCACATGAAACGAACACAACCCCGGAGGGGTCGAAGAGAGCACAGGAAGTGCAGGCCCGTGCTGAAAAGTCGCGTTTCGGCGTTCTCTGCGGTGGGCTGGATGGGAACCTCAAGCGCCGCGCGGGTCGAATGGTGCAGGCCATCGAAGGTCAACACCCAGTGGTCGTCTCGGGCGCGTCGTGAAACATAGACGTGCTTCATGTGCATGGCGACGGGCTCTTCGACCCCTCCGGGGTCGCGAGGGTTTGGGGGGCTTCATCCGGTGGCGGCGACCGACACGTCGGCTTGGCAGCCGCCTTTGCCGGTCTTGCCACCGGCTATGATCTTGCAGGCTTTCAGCCTGCGGGCGCTCCGCGTCCATTCAAACGCGATGGGAGAACACCGCACCGGTGGATCCCAGCACGCCGGAACCGTTGCATCCGGCACACGGGCAAACGAGTTTGCCCATGCCACCCGTTGTACGAGGCTCTCCCCTTGCCAAGGGGGGATTCAGGGGGGTCTGTTTTTTCTGTATCTTCTTCTCGCTGACAGCTGATAGCTGACAGCTACCCACCCCTTGGATCACTCCCCCCAATCTGCTACCCTATACAAACGTAAAGGCCACTCACCGGGAAACGATGCCATGCGCATTCGAGTCATCCTGATCGCCGCTGCCGTCGTGACGGCAACAGCCGCTGCACAGGCCGACGAGGTACTCTATCGCTACGAAGGTGACGTGCTTATTCATGATCCGTCGACGGGCTGGGTCGTGTTTCAGCCTTGCGAGGTGCGCTGCAGTGAGTCGGTCGAGAACGGCCGGTTCGTGCTCCGCTACACACCCCCCGGAAGTCTGGCGAATTACGACCTGTCGATGGATTCTGTTAGCGCCCCCATCCCCGAAACCGCCTTTTGGGCGGAATGGCGGTTTCGTTCCAACCAACCGCTCGGGCCGTACTTCTTCACGTGCGATGGATTGTTCAAGGTTGGGCATGCAAATATCCTCGAGTCGTTCCACATGTACGGCGATGCCGTCATCAGCCAGAGTGGCGACGACCTCATGCGCGGTCTCGCGCTGGACGAGTTCCACACGTTTCGCTTTGAGACGTGGGATGGAACGACCTACAGGCTCACAGTTGATGGGACGACGTTTGTGGAAACAGCCGATTCAAGCAGTCATCCCGGTTACGGCTTTCTTCAACTAAGGGGGGGGGGGGGCTGCGGGGATTTTCCGAACACGATCAACGAGTGGGATTACGTGCGCTACGGCAACTTGACGTCGGGCGAACAGATCGTCTCTTCGGATCCGCCGGACGGTGCGCTCAACAACATCGTCTATCCGCACTTCGACCGATTCACCGTAACGTTCGACTCGCCGAGCTACGTCTTCGTCGATGACATCACCGTTTCGGTGACCGGCGGCGTCGCTCCGGCCGTGATCCAGACACGGCGCCGGGACAACGGCGCCCCCGAGACCGTGGAGATCGTCCTCGCTCGTGCCATTCCGGTGGACGAGACCACAACGTTCACCTTCAACGACGGCACGACCGTGAATGTGATCGAGTATACCCTGGTGGCCGGCACGCCCAGTGATCCCGATGGAGACGGCGTGGACGATCTGCTCGACAACTGCCGCCATCATCCCAACCCGGCCCAGGCGGACTGCGAT
>JAJDDV010000185.1 GCA_029260135.1 Phycisphaerae bacterium
CGACCGCCAAGGTCGCCAAGAAAGAGGCCATGGCCCTTCAGGAGAAGAAGATGCAGGACGCAATCGCAAAGGCCGAGAAGGAAACCGGGAACAAGTCCGTAAAGACGAGTTCCGGGCTCGTATATGTCGATGTCACAGCCGGCGAAGGCGCTTCGCCCGGCCCGACCGATCAAGTAACCGTTCACTACACCGGCTGGCTGCTCGACGGCACCAAGTTCGACAGCTCGGTCGATCGTGGTCAACCCGCAACCTTCCCGCTCAATCGAGTGATCAGAGGATGGACGGAGGGCGTGGGTCTCATGAAGGTCGGCGCCAAACGAACGCTCATCATTCCCGCCGATCTTGCGTACGGCGCCTCCGGTCGACCCGGAATACCACCGAACGCCACGCTCGTGTTTGACGTAGAACTCATCAGCATCGAAGGCAAGTAGTGACAGCTTGGGCGAAATTCGTTCGTCGGTGAACGTAGAGTGAATCGGGTAGTCCGTCGCTCGGGAACCCGGGGGGCACCCCCCTCGGACCATGGCGGTGCTCGAGCGTCGCAGGACGCGGCAGCGAGGCGATCTCTGGAGTCGTGGAGAGCCTCGACCGCGTAAAAGAAATGGAGCTTGCATCCAAGATGCGGCGCCCTTCTCTTATTGGAGGCGTGAGCACGTGATACAGAATCGTTACGCTTGGTTGTTACCGGCGATCGTTGTCGTCAGCGTGGCCGGGTGCCGCACCGCACCCGCCGCCAAGGGGCCGGTCATCATGCCCGAACAAAAGACCGGGGCCGCTCTCCCCGCCGACCCGCTACACCCCGTCGTAAAGATCGAAACGAGTCTCGGCGAGATAACCCTGGCGCTCGACGCCAAGAACGTCCCCGACGCCGTGCTGCACTTTGTCCAATACATCGACAAAAAGTTCTACGACGGCACCCTGTTTCACCGGATTCCAGAGGCACCCGAGATTATCCAAGGCGGCGGGTACGCCGCCGACATGACAGCGAAAAATGCGAGGTATTCAACGGCGTTCCCAGGCCATTGGAGCACGCATCACGTCAACCGACGTGGGGCCGTCGCCATGCTGCGTGGACAGGGACCCGCTGGAACCGGAACCGCGGAGTTCTTCATCAACACCGCCGACAACCACTTCCTGGACGGGACCAACGACGGGAACCGATATGCCGTCGTCGGGCATGTTACACAAGGACTCCACGTCGTCGACGCGATCCGGTCAACGCCGGTCGGGACCCATCCCGCCTATGCCGCAGGCCAGAGTCGCGTCGTTCCCGTAAGACCGATTGTCATCAAGTCCGTCAGACTCCTGACGGCGTTCGATCGCGAAAAGGTATCCGCGCTTGCTCAAGCCATGCACGCGGCACCGGAGGACCCCGTGGGAACGCTCGTCAAGGAGCTGGAGCGAAACTCGGGAAATAAAGCCGTCGAGACCGCGTCCGGCCTGATCTGTGTCGATTTCCGACTCGGTCAAGGCCCCAGACCCATCTTCTCCGACATGATCAAGTTTCACTACCGAGGGACGTTCCTCGACGGAAGCCTATTCGAAACCACCCGCGACCGCGAACCGTACGTTCGGCCGGTCTCCAGGCTCGTAGTCGGACTTCAGGAAGCGGTCATGTCCATGAACGAGGGCGGGCGCCGGACCATCATTTGCCCCTCCGGATTGGCGTTTGGCAACGACGGACTACCGGGGAAGATCCCCCCGGGAGCGACCCTCGTGTTCGACCTCTCGTTGTTGTCCATCGAAGGGTCGGCGGTCCCGGACGAAAAGTAGACTGCCGTGCCTCACGACGAAGACGCGCTAAGGTTCCAAGGACGGGGACCATCGGAAGGGAGCGGCGCCCCGCGGGCAGTCGAGCGTTTCCAGGCTCTCCCGGCTATGACCAGCCTTCAACGTGCATCTTGATGCACCTCTGAAGGGCTGAAAGAGGATAGCCGGTGGCAAGACCGACGAAGGAGGGCGCTGCCACCGGACGTGGCCCGCCACAATCACGACGACCCTGAAAGGGTCGAAGACGATGGACGCGGCAGTTTCGTCCGCGACCTTCGGATACGCGATCACCGCCGAAGAGGCGGCGCAAACGGGAGACGCCGGCGGATCTTGGATACACTGGGATGGTCGGTCAGCACCGAGTGTTTCAACAGTGTCACGGACGCAAATGCAACTTGACGAGATTTACACGACGATGGTAATTTCCCCGCCTAAGTGCCCAGGCGGTAGCGGAACATCTTAGGGTAGTACGAAAACCTCATAACCTTTGCAGCGATAGGACGCGTGCCATGATTCGCGCAGTGAATCTGACAAAGCGCTTCGGCCCCTTACTCGCCGTCGATCGCATCTCATTTGAGGTCGAACGCGGGGGGGTCGTGGGCGTCTTGGGCCCCAACGGGGCGGGCAAAACCACGACCATCCGAATCCTGACGTGCTTTCAGCCGGCCACCAGCGGCTCAGCGAGCATCGCCGGATTCGACGTCATCAACGACTCGATGGAAGTACGGCGCCGAGTGGGATACCTTCCCGAATCCACGCCGCTCTACCCTGAAATGAGGGTAAGAGAGTATCTGGACTTCCGCGGGAGGTTGCGGGCGATGTCTCACGCGGATCGCAGAGACGCCATACGACGTGTGGCCGATCGCTGCTGGCTCGGCGACTTCATCGATCGTCCGATCAATCAGCTCTCCAAGGGAATGAAACAGCGGGTCGGCCTCGCCGACGCCATCATGCACAGCCCCGAGGTCGTGATTCTCGACGAGCCCACCATCGGGCTCGACCCCAGACAGATTCGTGAAACGCGGAACCTGATTCGCGAACTCGGAGAGCACCATACCATTCTCCTCTGTACCCACATTCTCCCAGAGGTCGAGCAAACCTGTTCCCGGACCATCATCCTCGCCGCGGGACGCATCGTCGCCAGCGGATCACCCCAGCAGCTCAGGGACCAACTCAGTGCCAAAGCACGGGTCGTTGCCGAGGTGCAAGGCCCCGAAGAAGGCGAGGTCAAAACCAGCGCAGCCCAGATCGACGGCGTGCAGAGCGTCGAGGTCTCCTCGTCGAACGGCTGGATCCGCGTGGCCATTCAACCCAAACCCGACCGCGACGTTCGCGAAGAACTGTTCCGCCTGACGACCGCCAAGGGCTGGACGCTCCGAGAGCTGCGACGCGAAGGCGCTACCCTGGAAGACTTCTTCATCCAGGTCGTGGCCAAACAGCAAGGGCAACAAGAGGGACAACCCGTCCTCGATACGCAGGGAGGTGATCATGCATAACATCGTCACCATGGCACGCCGCGAACTCGGTGCATACTTCCTGTCACCGATCGCCTACGCCGTCGCTGCCGTGTTCCTCTTCTCGACCGGTCTGGCCTTCGGACTCGGTACCTTTCGCAACGGTGCCGAATCCTCCCTCAGACCCTTGTTCGAGTTCTGGGTCGTCATGATTCTCGTCTTCGTACTCCCCATGCTCACCATGAGGCTCCTCAGCGAGGAATTCCGGGCCGGAACCATCGAGACCCTGATGACCCTGCCGATCTCCGAGGTCGAGGTCGTCCTCGGCAAGTTCTTCGGCGCATTCGTTTTCTATCTGGTCCTGCTGGCCACGCTGCTGCTCTATCCCATCCTGATGTCCATCTACGGCCCGCTCGATGTGCAGCTTCTGATCTGCAACTACCTCGGTCTCCTGTTGCTCGGCGCGCTCTATATCGCCGCCGGACTCTTCTTCAGCGCGTGTACGAACCACCAGATCATCGCCGTGCTGCTCAGCTTCGCACTCCTCGCGTTGATGACCTTCGCGGCGGAAGGACTGGCCCAGCAGGTCGAGGGCTGGCCCCGAGCCGTACTGCAGCATCTTTCCGTGCGAATGCACTTCGCAAACTTCGTCAGAGGAATGCTCGAAGTAAACCATCTCGTCTTCTTTCTGACAACGTGTGGGGCGTTCCTTTTCTTGACCGTCAAGCGATTGGAGATGCGCCGATGGCAGTAGAGACAAATGACAATCGGTCCGTCTCAAAGGCTTCCGCCGGGCGACGCTTTCTCGTCGGAACCAATGTGCTCGTCGCAACCGCGCTCGTGGTGGCCATCGTCGTCGTCGCGCAATTGATCGCATACCGATCCCACCTGCGCTTCGACATGACCGCCTCCGGCGTAAACAGCCTCAGCGAAGGAACCGAAAACCTCCTGCGCGGGCTGGACCGGAACGTTCGCGTCACTTCGCTCTACTTCGAAACAGATCGAGAGGACAAGGATCAACCTCGATACCGCCGTGCCGCCCAGGATCTACTCAACCTCTACGAGAGCACCAACCGAGGCAAGGTCCGCGCCGAGTGGGTCAATCCCCTCAAAGACCACGAAGGCTACGCCGCCGTTTGGTCGCGCTTGCGAAAGAAAACGGCGTTCAAAGACGAACTCGACGAATACAGCCGACCCATCGATAGGTTCACCACAAAGCTCCAACCACAGATCAGCGGACTATTGCAGTCCGAGCTGGCGAAAACCGCCGGGTCCGGTGCTTCCCTCGGGGCGAGCGCGGGCAGTGCGCCCGTCGCCCAGATCGACGGTGCGCTCAACGAACTCAGCGGAATTCTCGAGCGAGCGAGCGCCCAGGTCGACGCACTCGGTATGGGCGACAACCCGCAATACTCACGCGCCGTTGGGGCACTGCGCACATTCTATTCGCAGTTCACCCAGACCCTCAAGAACATCGGACAGTTCGGAACCGAACAGGCCCAGCGAAATCCCGGACTTCCGCCCGAGCAGATTCAGCTCCTTCAAGGTGCCGCTTCACGATACGCTGAGCTGACGACCGCGCTCGAGGCCGAGTCCAAAGCCTTGCAAGATCTCCAACCACTCAAGTTCGACGAATTCAACACACAGCTCGCAAAAACCGCCAACGCCATACTCGTCGAAACCGACGACGACGCGCGCGTCGTCGACTTCCCCACCGTCTGGCCTCCCGTGCAGCAGGGCGGACAAGCGGCAGGCTTCGACAGCCGCGCCTTCAAAGGCGAAGAGAAGCTCACCTCAGCCATCCTCCGCGCAACCCACAAAGAGCAAACAGCCGTCGTGTTCGTGCGCTACGGTGGCCAGCCGCCTTTCATGGGCGCCATGATGATGGGCCAGCGACCCGGTGAATACGTCTCGATGAAGCTCCAGCTCGAAGACGCCAACTTCGTCGTCGAAGACTGGGATCTCAAGACCACAACCACGCCGCCAACCATCGAACCGACACCGACAAGAACCATCTACGTCGTACTCAAACCCACCGCGCCGCAGCGCGGTCCCATGGGCCAGCCAAACCAGGAACCGCCCTTCGCAGAGAACCATCGCCAGGCCCTCCTCGGCGCACTCGGTGACAGCGGTCGGGCACTCTTTATCGCGGGCTGGTCGCCGGGGCCCTTCGGCCCCTTCCCGGGCCCATTTGAATACGGTGACTACCTCCGCGACACCTGGGGCGTCGAAGTCGACACCTCGGCCCTGCTGATCGAAACCATGAACACCGCACCGGGCGAGTACCGAGTCGCACGGCAGGACTTCTTTCACATGCGCGAGGTCAGCGTCACCAGCCACGATATCGTGAGTGGCGCATTGGCACGACAGGTCGGCCTCCCCATGTGCGCGCCGCTCAAACTCGCCGATCCACCTCCCACCGGAGTGGAACTCGAGCGACTCCTCTATCTCTCCTCACGCGACGGCGTCTGGGGCGAGACGAATCTCCAAGGCTTCCTGGAGCAGGCCAGACAGGGCGATCCGATCAAACTCGACGATGCGGACCCCAGGGGCCCCTTCGATCTTGCCGCCGCAGCCAAAAAGGGGGACGCGAAGATCGTCGTCGTCAGCAGCGCCCAGTTCGCCGTCGATCAGGTCGCCTTCGCGCGCACCTTGGCCATGACCTCCCAGGGCTTCGGCATCCGGTCCATCAACCCCGGAAACGTCTCCCTTCTCGTCAACTCACTCCACTGGCTGAACGACAACGCTGAATTCATGAACATCGGAAAACCGATCGAAGCCGCAGTGCTCGAAATCGGTAGCGAATCAAAGGTCAAGATGGTCCAGGCCCTCACCATCTTCGCATGGCCAATGCTCGCGCTGATCGGCGGCGGGATGGTCTGGTGGGTCAGACGTAGGTAAGCGGAAATGAACACCAAAACAACGCTCTATCTGGTTGTACTACTCGCAGCGCTGGCCTCAGCGTACCTCTTCATGGAGTCCAGACCCGCGCCGGAAGACGCCGACGCCAACGCCGCGCCCAAACCCGCCACGGCGAATGCCAACGTCGACCTTCTCGAAGAGCCGCTCGGCGACGTCGTCAAGGTCTCTTGCCGTCGAAGAGGCGGCGACGAGTGGATCTTCGTGAAAGACACCGAGTCTCCCTCCGCAGGACAACCCGCCTGGAATATGACCGCGCCAACCGCCATGAAGTGCGTCTCCTGGGAAGTCGGCCGATTCTCACAACAACTCGGGACCCTCCAATACTCCGTCAGCTACACCGCAGGCGAACCAGGTGCCGTAACCCCTGAACAAGCCGGGCTCACGCCACCCGTCGCCACCGTCGCCCTCACCGACGACACCGACAAAACCGTCACCATCGAAATCGGTAAATCCGCCGCCGCAAGCGAAACGTACGTCCGACGCCGAGGCACCGACCGAATCTGCGTCGCCAATCGAGACCTCAGCACACTCATCAAAGACAAACTCCTCGACTACCGAGAAAAGCAGCTCTGGAACTTTGAAAAGAACAACGTCACACGAGTCGAAGTCACCGACCGCTCCGATCCAACCGCACCAGCCGACTACGCCTTCGCAAAGGACGGCGCGCGCTGGATGATGGAAGCGCCAGTCACCGCGCGCGCAACAGCCAAGGTCGACGAAATGCTAAACGCAATGAGTCGACAACGCGTCATGGAGTGGAACAGCGACGACCCATCCAAACTCGCCATGTACGGCCTCGACCCCGCACATTGGACCGTGCGCGTAACCGTCCAGGAGACCCTCGCGCCGGACCCAGCCACCGCCCAAGACGAAGAACCGCAGGCGCCGGAAACCAAAACCACCGTCTACAAGCTTCACCTCTCCGACCGCTCGCCCATCGGCCAGGACACCAAAACCTACGCCCGAATCGGCGATGAATCCGCCGTCGGCGCCATCATGAAGACCGCCGCCGACAAATACAAACCCGTCATGGCTGAGTGGCGCGAAATGAGAGTCACCGCCGCAAACGTCAACGCCGCCTCACGCATCGAACTCACCACACCCGACGGTTCAACCACCCTCAACAGCCAAGCCGGCGCCTGGTCCTTCACCGAAGACGGTGGCCGAGCCGAAGACACCGCCGTCGCCGAATTGCTCGAGACCCTCAGCGAGCTGAACGCCGTCGCATTCGTAGACGACGCATCAACCGACCTCGCCACCTACGGCCTCGACGCGCCCGCCGCCGAGCTGCGACTCACCATCCCAGGCCTCGAACACGCCGAGCGAATCGCCATCGGCGACTTCACCGATCAACAAACCAAGAGACTGCGATACCTCCGCCGAAACGACCTCGCCACCATCGCCAAGGTCAAAACCGCCGACGTCGAAAAAATCATCCAAGGACCAAACACCTACCGCGACCGCACACTCGTCGTCGTCCTGCCAAGCCGCTTCGAAAAGCTCGTCCTCTCCTCGCCCGATCCCTTCACCGGCCGGCGCTCCAGCACGACCCTCCAGCGAACCGGCGTCGAATGGAACCTTGCAGAACCCGTCGCCGCACCCGTCCGATCCGACCAAGTCGACAAACTCGTCGAAACACTCGGCGGCCTCCGGGCGACAGGCGTCGTCGGTGACCAATCACAAGCCAGCGCCTTCGGCCTGCACGATCCGCCGGTCACCGTCGCACTCACCTACAAACCTCGACTCGAATACCGCATCCCCGAAGCGGAAACCGAAGACGAACCCGCAGAGCCCGTCGAAGTGCAGCCGCCCTCAAAAACGGTGGAACTTGCTCTCAGCCGACAAGGTGCCAACGTCTACGCCATGCTCGCGGACCGACCGACCGTCTACGAAGTCGCCCCCGACCTCTACACCCAGCTACTCGCCGAATACCGATCCGACCGCGTCGTCGACTTCGACGAAACAAAGGTCACGCAGTTTTCCATCCGCAAGGACGACGTGACGCACACCTTTGAGAAGACCGAAGAAAAGTGGGCCTATCGGCCCGAACCCGACATGCCCCTCGACACCACAAAGGTCGACAACCTGCTGCTCCAGATCCGCGACCTCCGCACCCCACGCTTCGTCCGCCACACCGGAGCAAACTTGGCCGAGTTCAACTTGGCCACACCGCTCCACGAAATCACCGTGACGATGGACAACGGCTCCGCCCACACGCTCGTCATCTCCGACAAACCCAGCACCGCCCCGCAGCACCGTGGCTTCTTCGCATCGCGCAAAGGCGACGGCGCCGTCTTCCTACTGAACACCGACGCCGTCAAGCGAATCGAAGTCAACCTCGACGATCTCGAATAAACCCCCCAGCCGCAGGCTTCAGCCTGCGCGATGCCACGACGCGAAAATGACATTCGGGTCCGCTGTGCGGACCGGCCGCGTGGCCCAGGGCTTCAGACGGGCCGGCCCAGCTCCTTCGCGAAGCGCTGAGCTGGGGGAATGATTGCGCCGCGCACCATGACAAATGCTCTTGTCGCACCCGTTCTAAACCGCTGTACCCATGGTGCAACCTCCGCAGACCAGCCCCGGAGGGGCCAACGGCTGTAGCCACGGGTGGAGTCGCCGAAGGCGAGCGGAACCCGTGGTCGCGAACACCTCACAGTGAATCCGCCCCGGATGGGGTGGAGGAAGAAGACTTCATCCATGACCGACGACGTAGAAAGTGCTCTTACCCCCGCACCCCACGCCGAAACGCTTCATACATCCGCCGCGTCACCGGTCCGACCTTCCCATCACCAATCGGCTCGCCGTCCAGCGTCGTCACCCCAAGAACCTCCACCGCCGTACTCGAAACGAAGACCTCATCCGCCGCCCGCAACGTCTCGAAGTTGAAGACCTCTTCCTTCAATTCGCACCCGACAGACGCCGCACACGCGAACAAAAACGACTGCGTAATCCCGTGCAACACCGACTGCGTCCGCGGCGGCGTCGTCACGCGCCCGTCGCGAACAATGTAGATATTCGACGACGTACATTCCCGAACCTCGCCCGTCTCCGTCACGAACACCGCCTCATAGCATCCGCGCCGCCGCGCCTCTGACTTCGCCAAAACATTCGGAAGCAGCGTGATCGCCTTGATGTAGCACTTCGCCCACCGCCCATCCCGCGTCGACATGACCTTCACACCGCTTTCGCGCATCTCTTCCGGAAAGATCGGCATCGCCTTGAACGTCATCACCACCGTCGGCGTGATCGATCGCGGAATCGCGTGCTGACGCGGCGCCACGCCGCGCGTCACCTGCAGGTAGATCATCGCGTCGGAAAAACCGCTCCGCACAAGACCCTCTTCGATGATCGGCCCCAGCGGCGCCGCATCAAAGTCATACGAAATCCCGATGTCCGTCAGGCTCCGCTGCAGTCGCTGAAGATGCGCATCCAGCAGAAACATCTTTCCGCCATACGAAAAAACCACCTCATACACGCCGTCACCGAACTGAAATCCGCGATCCTCGATCGAGACCGTCGCCTCACCGATCGGCCCGTACACTCCGTTGACATAGGCCACTTCCGGCATAATCCCGCTCCTTCCTGGACGTTCTTACCCGGGCACCCCGGCCTCGTGCCGGATTCACACCGCGGGCACACCGCCCGCAACAGGTCCCCGATTACAATCTCGCTAACCGTCAGGCGCCACGCGCCCCAGCGCTTCCCGAACCCGCTCGAGCCATTCCCGACACTGTCCCAGCCGCGCCGGATCACGCAGCGTCTTCAGGGATTGTGCAAGATGCTTGTCCGCCGCCTCATATTGGCTCAAATCCCGCGCGTAGATGATCCCCAGCAACAACCGAAGGTCCCCGCTGTCCGCTGCGTTCGGATAACAACTCACGAACCGCTCGAACGCCGCCGCAGCCTGCGGAGATTGACCGTTCCCGTAATACCCCCGCGCAACCGCAAGCTGATGTCGCTCCGAGAGACACTGGTTCGCGTCGATCGCCAGCAACGCCTCATAAGAACGCACCGCCGCTTCCAGGTCCTCACGCTCCAACGACTCGACGATCTTCGTCTTTGCCGATGTGATGTCGTCCAGCCTTTTCTCTTCCAACGCCCGCTGCTTGGCATCGACCGGCGCGACGCGCGCGACCGAACCGAACTGAGCACCCTCCGCTGCCCCGGGCTTACCCATGGCAGACGCAAACTCGCGACGTTGATGCCATCGCTTCCACAACGCCAATATGTCGAACTGATCCCGCGGAAGCGCGCGAACCAGCAACATTCCCAGCGCCGAAACGAACCCGAAGAAATAACCAGCCAGATGCGCGCTGTTCGCCACCGCGTCCTGACCCGAGTGAAGACCCGGCGCGATGATGTTGTCCCACACGATGATCTTCAGCCCGATCATCAGCATCGCCGGCACCTGGATGAAGTGGATGAAGATGAAAACCCAAAGCAGCACCAAAATGCGGCTCCGGGGGAACAGCACCAGGTACGCCGTCGTCACCGAGGCAATCGCACCCGATGCACCCACCAGGTCGGTAGGCCCGGGCGTCACCGCCGAAAAGCCCCAGCCCGAAAAAACACCGCCCGCCAGATAAAACAGCAGATACGGAACATCACCCATCTTCGAGTTCACGCTGTTACCGAACACCCACAGAAAAAGCATGTTCCCAAGAAGGTGCATCGCGTCGGCATGAACAAACTGATAACTGAAGAACTCGTGAAACGCCGGCTCCGCCGAGTGCAACGCCAAAACGCGAGTCTTGAACGCGATCAACGGCGCCGCGCTGAGAACATTGAACAGCATGAAGCAAAAGACGTTGACCCCGATCAATCCGTAGTTGACCAGCGGAAGCCGCCGGATCGCGGATTCGGTTCGGATGGGAAGGACAACCAACATGCTGAATCAAGGGGGCCGGCGCTGGCGCGTTACGATGGCTTCTCCGCGGGCGGCGGCACCACCGGTGCCGAAGCCGCCTGAACAAAATGCTGACGAAGCTCGTGAAGCACCGTGCTCAGCGTCCGATTCTCTTCGTCGGTCAGGTTCCCCTCCGTCTTCTCCCGCAGAACATCCAGAAGATCAATGTGATACTTCGCCGACGCCGGGTTCGGAGGAACCGTCTCACCCGTCGGGCCCGTCGCACCACCCAGTGCAATCGCCGCGTGCATCGTCAACAGATTCACCAGCTCGACGAATCCACCGGAAGCAGACGCGCCCTCACCCGGCGAGGGGGCACGTTCCTTCGCTTCCTTCTCAGCCAGAAGCTCTTTCTCCCTGGCCGCCTCGGCCTTCCAGTCGCCGTCAATGTGCAATCCGCCGCTCGCAGCTTCGTCCGTCATGATGATCTCCTTTAGCAGCGACTATACACGAAAATCACGCGCTTGGGGAATCGCCTCCAGCATCGCCGCCAACCGGCTCCGATCGTACAAAGCGAAGAAATACTCGCGCCCCTGTGCGATGCGATACGGCTCCAGATCACGAACCGATTGATCCAGCTCCTCCTGCCGGCGAGCGACAACATCTGCACGCGCCGCCAGCAACGCCGCGTTAATCGTACGAATCCGCCCAAACGCCGCCGATCGCGCCGGGCGGTTCCCCGCATCCTCCTCCCGCAACCGAATCGCATCCTTTACCGCAGCCCGGCGCCGCGCCAAAAGAGGCCCGAGCGACGCATCAGCGTCCAGATGACGCTGAGGGTTGTATTCCAGGTCCCGAACGCCGCGACGAAGTCCACGAACAGACGCGGGGGTCGTTCTCGGTACCGGCAGGTCCAGATGCAGCGTCGCCGACACGCACGCCATGTGCGGTGGCTTCACCCCATAATAGTCAGCCAGGATCAAATCGCTGATCCGGTCGTATTTCGCACCACCGATACCGTGTACAAACAAGTCAGCCAGTAGCAATCTCGCCCACATCGTCAACGCCAGGGCACGAGGTCGAACCTGCCAGTCACCCAGCCCATCCACCAGCGCCGAACAATCTTCTCCCGCCTCCAGCGCGCGTCGGCCAAGCTCACCGATCAACCTCTCCCCCGCGTAACACCGAACCACCTCGCCCTCCGCCTCCACATAGAGCCGACACCGAGGCTCCAGATTCCGGATCGCCCACACCGGCAGCTCGATCCGGCGCCCCGCCACCCGAAGGTCAGGGATCGGACGCTGCGCACCGCGGACCCGATACCTCTCGCGATAATCCGCCAGAGAACGATTGTAGCTCGCCGCAAACCGCTCGGCATGAAGCACCCAGTCGACCAGCAGTGGACCGCACCAGACTTGGCTCACACGCCGATCGACAACCTCAACCTCAAACGTCGCCTCGACCGCCCGCCGCGCCTCGACCAACCGATCCACCCAGTCGCCCTGGCTCGACCCCAACGCACTCGCGTACGTCGGCATCCCGGACGCTTCGTACCGCTCGCCCATGGCACGGCGGACCGACGCCTCGAAGTGGTCCAGTTCAGCTGGCGACGCCGACACCATCTGCTCGTACGTGCATCCCGCCGAGAGTCGCCCGAGAGGGACACGACGCACCGCTGCACGTCCATCGTCGACGCACGGAACGCTCAGTGTTCCGCTCTTCGGTGCATCGTTGTCGACGACAAGGTTCAGCGCGACCCCGCCGGCAGCAGCCGCCGCGCGTACCGCAGCCACGTGCTTCGCCCAAACGCCGGGATGGATGAACTCCGGTTGGTGTCCAAGTACGAAGATCAGCGCCCCGTCGTCACCGCAGATCGCCTCCCGGGTGAGACGACGCCAAGCGGAAAGCGTCGAATTCAGTAGCGGAACATCGCATCCGCCGAGGAAATCGTGGTTGGCATGCGCAGCCTCGATCCACCGCCCCGGCTCCGGAACGATCAAAACGTCGCCGTGTGACGCCGGTGTCGAGAGGTGGTCGAAGTCCAGCATCGCCGACGTCCTCACCGACACGGAAGGCAGTCCGTATCGCGCGGAAGGCAGTCAGTATCGCGCGGCGACGACGGGATCGAACCGCTGGACAGTTCCGTGTTCAAGACGTGCAGGTAGTGCGCAAGACGAACCTCGGGGTCGTCCAGAAGCCCACCGAAGTGGCGCGCACTGTCCTTGTAGATCAGCCGAACCGGAATCTCACGGATCCGCAACCGCGCGCGAACCGCCTGAACCCAGAACTGCATCGGCATCGCGTACCCCGGAACATGGATCGCGAAATGCTCGAGACACGAGACCCGGTACGCCTTGAACCCGCAGAACGCGTCCGTCAACGTCAACCCCAGGCGATCGTTCAACAGCGAAGTGATGTGACGGTTGATCTCCCGCCGATCCGGCGGCGCACTGCTGTCTCCCGCATGGCCCTTCGGGTACCGCGTTCCGCTGATGATGTCGGCATCGTCCTCGGTCGCAGCCTCCACGAACCGAGGAATGTACGACGGCTCGTGCTGTTCGTCGCAGTCCATCGTGATCAACCACGAGAAACACTTCCCAGCAGCGAACGCGAACGCATCCGCCAGGCTCTGACCGTATCCGCGATTCTCCGGGTGCGTGATGACGTCGATCTCACCGTGCTGGGCAAGACGCTGCGAGGTCTCATCCGTCGAGCCGTCGTCCACCACCAGCAGGTGCCGGCAGAACCGTTTCGCCTCGTCGATCACACAATCGACGTACCGCTCCTCGTTGTAGACGGGAATAGCCACCAACACTCGGTCGAGCATACGCTTACACCCTCGAACTTCGACAAGGAACCCTCAACGACGCCTCATACATCGTAGCGCATCACGCCCCGGAATCAACCGAAGACCTCGCCACTCGACCTGCAAGCGTCGTCCACGCGAGTCCGCGACACCCGATCTGAACCACAGCCCACGGCCCGCGACGGAGTCAGAGCCCGTGCGGAACCGGTTTTCAACCGGTGGAACCACGACGGGTGCTCTCCCCGCCGCGTGCCACTGGTCTATGAGAGCTGTGCCTGAACGGCTAGACGACGGGTGCCATGCCCAAGCCGAAGGCGCCGGCATGTCGGGTGCCCCATTCTTCGCCGGGTGCCATCCCCAAGCCGAAGGCGCCGGCATGCTCTCCCCGCCGCGTACCACTGGTCTATGAGAGCTGTGTCTGAACGGGTAGACGACGGGTGCCATCCCCAAACCAAAGACACTCGGGTGCCATGCCCAAGCCGAAGGCGCCGGCATGCTCTCCCCGCCGCGTACCACTGGTCTCTGAGAGCTGTGTCTGAACGGGTAGACGGCGGGTGCCATGCCCAAGCCGAAGGCGCCGGCATGCTCTCCCCGGCCCAGGAACAGCCGAAGGTTGTAGCCACGGGTGAAGTCGCCGAAGGCCAACGACACCCGTGGGGGCGAACCCATCCGCGCGAACCCGCCCCGGACGGGGCGGAGGGCGAAAACCCCAATCATCGCTCCCCAGACCCACAAATGCCGATTCCCAGCATCACCAACCAGCGTCCCATCCCAGACACCCACTCAGACTGGATCGACCCGCTCCTTCGCGTCGATATCGTTGACACGGGACGTCTACGCCCACAGACCGTACCCGCGGAGGATGGAGATGAACGTGGACGCCAATCAGTCACGACGTAGTCAAACGAAGCCGACGACCCGATTCCGCGCGCCGATCGGCATCCTGCTTTTGGCGATCGCAACGCTCGACTTGACCGGAGGCTGCACCGTCGTGCGCCACCATCGCGCCAGAATCCACATGCACCGAGGCGAAGCCCTCCTGGCCGCAGATGACCTCGACGCCGCCCTGGCCGAGTTCCAGACCGTCGCCCAGGTCAGACCCGAGATGGCCGTCGCGCACTCCCGCATGGGACTGATCTACCGCAAGCTAGGCCGCCTCGAACACGCGGTCGACGCGCTGATCGAAGCCATTCGATTCAACCCGACCTCCTTCGACGACACCTTCAGCCTCGCTCAGGTCTACCACCTGTTGCGAAGAGGAAAGGACGCGATCCAAGCCTACCTCCACGCCGTCAGACTCAGACCACGCAACTTCGACGCACAGCTGAACCTCGGTGTGTGCTACAAAGAATCCGGCGCACTCGACCAGGCCGTTGAACGATTCGAGAGAGCCATCGAGATCGACCCCGACCGGTCTCACGCCTACGTCAACCTCGGCGCTACGCTCGACGCCCAGGAGAAACACTACGCCGCAATCCGGGCCTATAAGGAAGCGCTCGAACGCGACGGAAGTCAGCCCATCGTTCTGGTCAACCTCGCGCAAACCTACATGCGCCAAGGCCGATTGAAGATGGCCCGAGCCGCACTGATACAATCGACTAGGCTCGACCCCGAACTCGCAGCCGCACATCAAGCACTCGGGTATTGCCTCTTCCGAATGAAGGACTTCGACAGCGCCGAAAAGAGCTACAGGCAAGCCCTCTGCTACGACGGCGCACTCCCCCAAGCCCACGTCGGGCTGGGCTCGATCGGAATGCTAGCCTATCTGAACGAACCTTCTCGAACGGATCGGCGAGAACGAGCGCTCGACCATTGGCACCGCGCGCTCGAACTCGATCCGGATCAACCGAAGATTCGTGACCTGATTGCGCGATACCAGCCCGCGCGGCAACGACCCGACGCCGTCCTGTTCGGCGCCCCCTGATTCCCTTCGAAAGCACGACCCGCGACTTGGATCGTCAAAAGGGTGTGCAACCTTCGCGCCCGTCACTCGAGGCGAGCTCCCCCTCGCGGTACGTACGCGTGACCTCCACATGCCGTCCTCCATCGACGAAGATCGGAACCCGCCAAGCCGGGACGTTCGGCGATACTTCATCGGATGGCAGCCGCGACTGACAGACGATGGTCTGGCACGGAAGGCGGCAATGAACCTCGTCGCGAATACGAATCGACGTCTCGCCGAACGTAATCTCGCGCCGAAACCGATCATGCGACAGTCTCTGCGATGATGGCCGCAGCCGACCGCACCCGGCTCGCCGGAGGAAGCCGCTGACGGTGACCGACCCCTCACCCTCCTCGACCCGGCAACCTCCAGCCCCGTTCCCACTCGTCAACATCCGATGCGGAAAGAGGACCGTCACACCGGGATCGTCGAGATCGACGGTGCCGTTGTGCCAAGTGACGTGCACGGACCCACCCGTACGCGTATTAACGACCGCGAAGTAGCGTTCCGTCGCAAAGACCGACCATCCGGCGTTCCCAAACCGCTTGTGACAACTGCCTGTCAGAACCGGCACGCGGAGGGCATCGAGTCCGTCTCTCGCGCAAGTCGCGGCCAGGCAAAGACTTACATCGAATTGAGGGGTGTGGCCTGCACCCCTACGCGCCAACAGCGTCAAGCCTCTGACATCAATGGACGACCCCGACAACACCTCGACCCCATACATCCCCATCGAGATCACGCCGGAGGGGTTGAAGCATCCGCCGAGACGGCCGTCGGGGCGAACAAAGTGCGAGAGAAACGTGAGCGATCGTTCGAGAGGTGCTTCGAGTTCGGGCCACTCATTCTGACAGTGCGTGCGCGCCAAGGCGTCAACGGTGAGGGACAGCAGTGCGAGGTCGGGGCCGCCGCATTCGGGGAACCAGCCCTCATCGTTTTGTCGCTTCAACAGTCGAGCGAGATATGCGCGGGCTTGCTGACGTAGCGCGTGGTCGCCGGCCAGGACCGCTCCGTCCGCCAGCGCGCAGATTCGTGCGCTTTCCAGCCAGGGTGTGAGCGGTCTTCGCCGTGCGAGCCATCGCAGGTGTCGCGCGATGTCACGAAGGAGTAGTGTGGTTTGAAACCCGGTCGTCTCGCATAGGAGCAGAACGACGTTCGAGGCAATGACGGCGTGAAGAGGGCTTCGACGCAGGGCGCCGGAGCGCGGCAGGCCGTCACTGCGAAGTTCGATTTGCCAGCGGAGCAGAGAGACCCGGACGAGTTCGCGCAGAACGGCAACGTCAGGCCTATCGGGATCAAGCTCGCATACGATGGCGAGTGCCAACGCGGCTTCCATTCGTCGATGCAGCGCTTCGACATCATCATTCGATCGCAACTGAGCCGAAGTGGAATCGATCAGCCAGGGCGCCGGGCCTGCGGCGCGGGCCCACTCCGGAACGCGCGAGCGCATTTGTTCGAGATAGACCGAGGCGTCGGCGTCCGTGCCCCGCGACGCTTCCGCGTCGTTCGCACGCGAAGAATTGGATTCGATGAGTGAGGGGGCGTCTTCAATCGCGACCGTTGCACCGGGTGCGTCGGGTCGGTGCTGTTCATTGCGGTGTCGTGTCGAGATGTCGACTGGAGCCACGTTCTTTCACTCCCAATGGTTGGTGCGATCATGCATCGCGTGTTTATCGACCGTCCGGGAGTGGAGGTGTCGTCGGGATAAACGCAAATGTGGCTGAAAGCGACGCGCGGACTGATCGGACTGGCATGGACGACCTGGGCGTCAGGTAGCGAGCGGAGCGGCGCACAATACCGGGCTACCTGTCAGTACGTGCTGGGACCGGATCGATACCGCCGGGGGTGAAGGGGTGGCAGCGACAGACGCGCGAGACGCCCAGCGCCGTGCCACGCAGAGCACCGTGGGTCTGTACGGCCTCGATGGCGTATTCACTGCAGGTGGGGTGGAACTTGCACGAGCCCAACAGAAACGGTCGCAGCAGACCCTGATAGCAGCGAATGGCGGCCACAATGAAGCATACAGCAAGACGCCGAAGCTTTACGAACATCGCCCGAAGGCTACCACAGCGAGAGCGTGAAGACAATCACGGCGGTGGAGAGGGTGGCCAGTGCCAAGATGCCGAGTGCCTTTCGGATGGGCTGACCGAGTCCTTGGATCGGCCGATCGAATAGCTCCAGAAGCGCGACGATCGGTTCGCCGACTTTCAATCCAACCTTTGACAGGATCTTGATGGCGACCAGCGGAACCAAGATCCGCACCTTTGGGGCTTTGGGTTCGCTCGTGTCGTCAGCTTGCGGTGCGGTGAGGGGTGCTTCGTCGAGGCTGACGGCGTCGCCGGTCTCACCTGTTTGGATGGATTCCTCTGTCTTCGGCGTTCCGACGACGCCGAGCATTCCGGTTCCGACCAAGCCCGGGCGATCGGGAGAGTAGGCCTTGGGCTGGGCACCTGGGGCGGCGGGAGATCCAGTCGCTGGACCGGCGGTCGTCGGTTCCCCGAGGGTCTGGGCCGCCTCGGTCGCGGCGTTCAACTGCGCCGTGTCTTCGGGGGCTGTGTTTGAGTCTCTTGCGTTCTCAGGATCGGCGGGGGATTCGCGTGCCTGCTCGGGGTCATCCGGCGTGCCGATTTCCTCGGAGAGGGATTCGACAAGGGCCGACGCTTCCGAAAGGACGTCGTCGAGTTCCTCCTCGAGGTTGTCCTCCGGGTTTGGATCGCCTGAAGGATCTTGAGGTTGTTCTTCGGTCATCGCTCGCCCGTCCGCTTACGTGGAACCGGAATCCACCTCCCTTATCGGTCTTGTGGAGGCGGGGGTGAAGTTGCCCCGCCGGCGTGAAGCCCGATAATCGCTTTCATGCGTTGTGCCAGGCTGTTCTGCCCCAATCTCGACGAGGGTACCGTTGAATTGCCGCCGGAAGAGGCGCGCCATGCGGTTGGGTCGCTTCGCCTCAAGGGCGGTGCGGAGGTCGTCTTGTTCGACGGGGCGGGGGGGGAGGCGGATGGCGTTGTCGCGCGCGTCGGCCGTCATTCGGTTGCGGTTGAAGTCGGGGCGATGACGGTGCGCCCGTTCGAGCTGGCACATCGGATCACGCTCGCGGTTGCGATGGGGCGCGCCCAGCGGCAGGGATACCTGATCGAGAAGTGTACGGAACTCGGCGTCGCGGCGATTCAACCGGTCATTGCCGAGCGTAGCGTTACCAAGCCCGGCGCGGACGCGGTGGGGAAGTGGTCTCGCCGCGCGATTGAGGCCGCGAAGCAATCGGGCCGTGCGTGGGTGCCGGTCATCTCGGTGCCATGTTCGTTTGCGGAGTCGTTGACGTATGCCTCGGATTTCGATGCGTCGTGTGTCGTTCATCCGTGCGCCGTCAGCGACGTGCCAAGAAGCGATGAGCGCGAGGACAGCGTGCGGACTGGCGCGACATCGAATCTGCCATTTAGCGCCCTTCTGGCGGAATTGCCTGATTCGCCGTCAGTGCTCGTTTGGGTTGGGCCGGAAGGCGGATGGTCGGATGAGGAATGCCGTCAGGCTGTCGACGCGGGTGCGATTGCGGCATCACTGGGGCCGACGGTGCTCCGGACGGAGACGGCTGCGATAGCGGTTTGTGCGGCTGCGGCACTTGCGAGCGCGTAGCGAAAACGCAAACAAGTCGGCGAGGATGTTACCGCAGTACACGCGCCAGGGCTTAGATGATCATCGTGGTGGCCGGCAGGCCCATGGCCTTGCGCCATACGGCCAGTTGTCCGAGGTGGGCGGCGGTGTGGCCAATGAGAATGTGCAACAACGCGTCACCCAATGTTGGTAGAGTGGTGCGCAACTCTTCATCCGGCAGCGGGGCGCAGAGCGCATCATCGTCCATGGTGTTGAGTCGATCTCGGATGCGCCGGTGGCCGTCGTCGAGAAGCTCGAGCAGATCCTGCTTGGGGGGGTATGCTTGCGCGACGGTCTCGGGCCTGCTCCCGGTGCCGTACGTGTCTCCCCAAGTGTTGGGCAGTCGGGTGGGAAGCCCCACCTCCTGGCCGACCGCGTCGAAGCTATGTGCGAGGTGGCCGATCGTCCAGGCGGGATGATTCGGCACGCCGGTCGGTTGCTGCGTCATCTGACCGCCGGACAGATCAGCGGTCAGGTCGTGCAGGGTCTGAACGTGCAGCGCGAGGCTGTTGAGAATCTGGTCCTTCATCGGGCCTCCTTGCGACTCTACCGCTGCAGTACTACCACGCGTGACTGATCCTCCGTCCACCGAACAGCTGCGGTGCGGGGCGACCTCTCGATCGGCATTTCGCATCTGTCATCAACGACGTCGTCATCGTACCGAGACCTTCGTTGAAAGCCCAAGGGGTCAGAAAGATCGTCCGGAGCAACGCCGCTCGATAGGTTGGAAAAGACTTCTGCAGAATCATGGTGACAGCCCTCCGGGATCGTCGACACTCCCCAAACGACACTTCCAAGACGGCCCTTGTCAGGAATTCATGATAGCGTCGAGCCCTGATAGACTCAACGTTTTTCTGCAGTCCTTCCGGGTGTATTGTGCTATTGCTCGGCGTCAGCCGGTTTCTGCCGGTGGTCCGAGGGCACGGAGCGCTGATCCGTCGTGGTGCGGAATTGGGACGCACGGGCGCTGGTTTCCGATTGCCGATCGGCGGCTGGGGGTCCATAATCGGTCTATTGACGATCATCGGGTCCCAAGGGAGTGCGTGACATGCATACGAATCAGCCGGTCCACGAGTTGGTCGATCTGACGGATCCGACGTTCAACGTTCTGCTGAACGTGTCGGAGGAGGAGGCGCGCGAGCGCGTTGCGTCCGGTGAGGCGGGGCGGGTTCGCGAGATCGACGGACATTTCGCCATTGTTGCTCGTGGAACCGGTGTCGAGTCGTCGCGGATTCGGTTGGCACGATCGCTTTCGGTTCCGATGCGGTACTTCGTTGTGAAGCGCGTTGCAGGTCCGGCGCTGGTCGTTGCGCATCGCATCGATGCGATTCAGGCGTGGCTGGCGAGCGAAGGGCTGGAGGATCAGTTTCATCCCAGCTACACGCGCATGGTTCCCGCGCATTACGTGACGGAGATTGCGCTGGTGGGTTGTCCCGATCCGAACCCGACGTACAGGAGGTACTTCGCGCCCCAGCGGGAGCGGCTTGGAACGGATCCGGTCGAGATCGGTAGCGCGTACCTTGGCGCACTCGCGGCTGAGACGACCAAGTGGTTGAATCGGATTCCAGGCGATGCTCCGATCGGCGTCTGCTTTTCGGGCGGGATTGATAGCGGGGCGGTTTTTCTCGTTACCTATCACGCCATGCTGGCGAAGGGGATGAATCCGAGTCGGCTCAAGGCGTTTACACTGAGTGTGGACGGCGGCGGGGCTGACGTCGATCAGGCGAGGCGGTTTCTCACCGCGATGGACCTGGGTCTGTTCCTTGAGGTGATCGATGTGCCCGAGGCGTGGGTCGATTACCGCGATGCGATTCGCGTGATGGAGGACTACAAGCCGCTGGATGTTCAGGCTGGGGCGATGATGTCGGCGCTATGTCGAGGGATTCGCGAGCGGTATCCGGAATGGAAGCATCTGATCGACGGGGACGGTGGGGACGAAAACCTCAAAGACTATCCGATCGAAGAGAATCCGGAGCTGACGATTCGTAGCGTGCTCAACAATCGGATGCTCTATCACGAGGGGTGGGGTGTCGATTCGATCAAACACTCGCTGGTCTATAGCGGTGGTCTGAGTCGCGGGTGTACGCGCTGCTTCGCGCCGGCGGCAGCGAGGGGATTCGAGTGTTTCAGCCCGTTCACGTTGCCAAACGTGGTCGAGGTGGCCGAGGGCATTCCATTTATTGCACTGACCGATTGGTCGCACGATCGTCTGTATCAACTCAAGGGCGAGGTTGTCTCGCGTGGGGTCGAGGCGGTGACGGGACTGAGCATGCCGGTCTTCGAGAAGCGGCGTTTTCAGCATGGTGCGGTGGCTGAGGATCGGTTTGTGGATCGGTTTCCGGCGTCGCCGCAGGCCTATCGGCGCTCGTTTGAGGCGTTGTTTCAGGCGTGATGCGTTGGGTATTGGTGGCGGTATGTTCATAGGATCGGGTCAGCGGTGCACGAGTCTGCGAGTCATCGGGGTGTGTCGGTTGAGCATGGCGGCGGTACGGTTGGAGGCGGCGGCGCTGCGCTTGGCGGGATCGATGATCGGTGGATCGTCGATCGGCGCGGCGCGCGGAATTCGGTGGATGTGCGTCGGCCGTACGCGTTCTTCGTTGAGCCCGAGCGCAGCGCGGCGGGGCGGGTCGAGGATGTCGCGACGATCTTCACGAGCAACAAGGAGTGCGGCTTTAGATGCCTGATGTGCGATCTGTGGAAGAACACGACGGTGAGTCGTACGCCTGCGGGTGCCGTGGCTGAGCAGGTCGAGTGGGCCCTGGGGCAGTTGCCTGAAACGCCGCACGTAAAGCTTTATAACGCGGGGAGCTTCTTCGATGAGCAGTCGATTCCTGTGGTGGATCGACATCGCATGGTGGAGTTGGTTGGCGATCGTCGAACGGTTATCGTCGAGTGCCATCCGAAGCTGATCGACAGGCGGTGTCAGGATTTCGCGGGATCGATGAGGGCGGATCTCGAGGTTGCGATGGGTTTGGAGACGGTCGATCCGGAGGTGTTGCCGCGTTTGAACAAGGGCATGACGCTGGACGATTTTGCGCGGGCGACCGATTTCCTGGTGGATCATGGCGTGAGGGTCCGCGCGTTCATTCTGCTTCGGACGCCGTATCAAAGCGAGGAGGAAGGTGTGGATTGGGCGCGGCGTTCGATCGACTTTGCGTTTTCGATCGGCGTGGAGTGTTGTGCGGTGATACCGACGCGTGCGGGCAACGGCGCGATGGAGGAACTCCGGCGCCGGGGCGAGTTCCATCCGCCGTCGTTGCGTTCGATGGAAGTAGTCATGGATTATGGGCTTGCTTTGGGGCGAGGGCGCGTCTTGATGGACCTGTGGGATGTCGAGAAGTTCGCGCGGTGCTCGCAATGCCTCTCGGTCCGAACGGAGCGGCTTCGTGCGATGAATCTTTCGCAGGAGATCTTGCCGCGCGTACCATGCGATTGTGAGTGATGCGACCAATGAGACGCTGTGCGGTTATTTTTGATCTCGATGGTACGCTGACGCGGCCAAACATCGACTTCGAAGCCATTCGCGGGGAGATCGGCGTCGAGGGGCCGATCCTCGAAGCGATGGAAGCGATGGACCCGGCGGCGAGGCGACGGGCTACGGAGATTCTCTGTCGCCATGAGCGTGAGGCCGCCGAGGTGGCGACGCTCTTTGACGGCGCACGGGAGACCGTGGAGGCGTGTCGGGCGATGGGGCACGGGGTCGCGGTGCTTACGCGGAACGCGCGGGTGACTGCGCAACGCGTGTTGGCGCGGTTTGCGATTCGGGTGGATGCGTTGCGGACGCGTGACGATGGGGCGATCAAGCCGTCGGGCGAGCCGATCCTGTCGATCTGCGAAGCGCTTGGTGCCGATGCGGCTCGGAGCTGGATGGTGGGGGATTATTTGTTCGATCTTCAGTCCGGGAAGGCGGCGGGTTCGGGGACGGTGTTGATGGTGGGGGAGAAGGCGCTGCCGTCGTTTGCCGATCAGGCGGATCACGTCATCCGGACGCTCGCTGAGCTGCTGCCGATCGTCGACGGTGTCTGTGATTGAATGACGGCGCTTCCTTGCTGTCACTATCGCGGCGGCGTTTGCGTGCTGCGGAACCAGGCGAGCGCATCGTTGGTCAAGCCGCTCAGGCCGCTGCGGTTGAGTGTCACGACGATGTCATTCGCGCCGTCGCCGTCCAGGTCAACCACGACGATCGAGCTGATGGACGTCGCTCCGCCTGCGATCTCGTCGGGTTCGACGCCGGGGTCTGTGGTCGCGGGTGTGTCGTTGGTGAGTCCGCCGGCCTGATCGTCGATGATGAGGCGTTCGATCCACTGGTCGAAGACGGTGGGGGCTGCGAGCGCGTCGAACCAGGCAAGTCCGCCTCCGGCGGATGCGACCAGGTCGAGCTGTCCGTCGGCGTTGAGGTCGCCCAGGGCCATGGCTTCAGGGGTTCGTTCGGTGAATTCGGAGAGCGTATAGACCTGCCAAGGGATGGCACGAAGCGGCGCGGTCGTCGGACCGGCAGGCCCGCGAAGCCACTGGATGACGCCTCCGGTGGTGGATCGGACGACGACATCGAGGACGCCGTCGCCGTCGATATCGCCGAGGTCGAGCACGTCGGCACCGGTGGCGATCTGCCCCACGAATCCCACCTGCCAGATGGCGTCGGAGATGTGGAAGTCGTCCGGGACGTCGACGGCGGGATTGCGATACCATCGGACGTTCATGGTCTGGGCATCGGGGAAGGTCGCGACGACGTCGAGGTCTCCATCGCGATCGATGTCACCGAGAACGACGTCTTTGATGGCCGTGCCTTTGGGCATGGGGTCGATCAGGGTCTCGGCCGACCATTTTCCGTCACGAACGGATGAGGGTCCGTTGTTCGTGAAGATCAATACGTTCTGCCCGCCGCCTCCACACGCGGTGTTCCACGCCACGACAATGTCACTGTCTTGGTCGCCATCGACATCGCCGACGGCCATGCTCGTGAATCCGCCGATCTCGGGCTTGTCGACGGTGTCTCCCTGTCCGCGGAGCAGGGAGACGTCGAGTGCGATCTCCTCCCAGGCGAGGGCCTGGAGGGCCTGAACGGGATCGGTCGGTCCCATGTAGAGCATAATCAGGCCGCGAAGACCAGTGTCGGCATCCTCGGCATCGAGGCATGCGGCGTCTTCCACGAGGCTCTCTTTGACGAGTACGGCGATGTCCTGGCGGCCGTCCTGGTCGAAATCAGCCACTTCGAGCCCCGCGACCGCCACGGCGGGAATGCTCCCGGCGAGCGTGATGGTCTCGAAGCTGACGGCGCCGGTGGCCGTACGTCCTTGAAGGTGGACCTGGACGGGCTGCGATTGGTTCCATGCCGAGACCAGGTCGTTCAGGCCGTCGCCGTTGAGGTCGGCCGCGGTCACGAATGCGGGTCCGGCCGAGTCTTCAGCGCGCGGATCAATCTGAATGGCGGTGAAGAAGCTGGCGGTTTGGCCGGTGTCGAGGAAGTCGCCGCCGGTGATGAGACTACTGAAATCGGTGAAGCAGCCGATCATCAGAACGACGGTCGCCATGCTGGCCGCGAGCAACCCTATAACGCGTTTGGAGAAAAGGCTCATCGACTGCTCTCTGATCGTGGTCTCATGGTTCTCAACGCCCGCCGGTCACGTCGAGCGCGACCGTCGCCGCGCGTGGTGACGGCAGAACGCGGCTCGTGCCACCCCTGCTTGCAGGCACACCTGTGGTTTCCATACCGCGTCGACGAACGGCGGGCACCGCGGTCGGCATGTCCGTTCGCGAAGCGACTCTGTCAAACGTCGTTATCGGCTCATCGACGCGGCGTCTTTTGCTGCGGGAGCCCGGGGCGGGTCTTACGGGGTCGTCCGATAAGAGATGGGCACTGTTGTGGCAGAACAGGGGTGCAGGGAGCGGAACTTAGCGGGACCGGATGGCCATCATGGTGATGTCGTCGCTTTGCTCGGCGCCGTCTGCGAATCGGGCGACCTGTTTTCGAATCTGGGTGACGACGGGTTTGGGGTTTTGCTCGCTCAGCTCGGCCAGTGCGTCATAAAGGCGCTGGGCGCCGTACATGTCACTGTCGCGGTTCATGGCCTCGATGACGCCGTCTGTATAGCAGAAGAGCAGGAAGGGGTCGGTGCCGAGCTCGACGGTTGTGGAAGCGAACTCCGCGTCCTCCACGACGCCGAGCGGATAGCCGGAATCGGTCGAGAGTTCTTGTGGTGTGTCTTGCGAGGGCCGCAGGAGAATCGGCGGGTGATGACCGGCGCTGGCGAACTCGATGCGGCCGGTGGCGGGATCGATGAGCGCGAGCAGGCAGGTGATAAACTTGGAGACGTCGGTGTTGCGGCAGATCAGGCGGTTCCATCGTCGCAGGAGCTTGGCGGGTTCAAGGGACTCTGCGATGGTGGCGTGTACGGCGGCCTGCAAGTTGGCCATAAGAAAGGCGGCGGCGACGCCCTCGCCGGTGACGTCGGCGATCAGGAACCACACACGGCCGTCGGGCATCTCGATGACATCGTAATAATCTCCACTGACACGATTACCTGGATCGTTCAGGGCGGCGATTTTGAAGTCGGTCTGGTTGGGTAGCTCCGTGGGGAAGAGACCTGACTGAATCGTTCGGGCGAGGTCGATGTCGTGGTTGAGGCGGATCATCTGTTTCTGATCGTCGACGAGACGGGCGTTGATCAACCCGATGCTGACTTGCTGGGCGATTCCGGCGAGGAAATCAATATCCTCGTTGGTGTACGTGGTCGACGTGCTGACGCGGTCGCCATAGACGACGCCAAGTGTTTCGTCTTTGTGGATCAGCGGGACGCACATGGCGGAGCGGATCCCCTGCTGCACCATGCTGACGGTCGGATCGGTGGTGCCGCCGTCTTCAGTGAAGATGGCTCGCTCGCGGTGGTCAAGCGCTCGCGTGAGAAGCGTGCGGCTTACGGTGATCTCGCCTTCGGATCCGCGCAGATTTCGAACAACGGGCCAGTCGAGCACGCGTCCGCTTCGACGGCGGATGCCTATGGCCCCGCGCTCGAAGTGGAGGGTTTCGGCGCAGATGTCCATCGCGTTTTCGAGCAACTGCTCCTGGCTTTGGAGCGTCACGAGGCGACCGCTGAGCTCGTAGATCATCTCCAGACGCTTCTGTGACAGTGCCAGTCGCTGGTCGCCTGTGACGTAGTGCGTCCCGTGTGAGGCGGTTTCGTCCTCGGCGACGACGACCGAACCGGACATCGAGGCTTCCGCGTCGCGAAACACAATGGCTGACGCGCCTACGTGCGCTTCATCGCCGTCTTTTAGGATCTTCGAGGTGCACGGAAGGTCGTTGACGAGTGTGCCGTTCTTGCTGCCGAGGTCTTCGATCAAGTATCCTCTCGGCGTTTGTGAGATCCGCGCGTGCTGTCGCGACGCACTGGGATCGGACAGGGGAACGTCGCAGTTCTCATCGCGGCCGAGGACGAGCGGTGTCGTGCCGAGCTTCATTCGGGTCGTTTGGCCATCGGCCATCGTTATGATCAGGTCCGCCATCGGTCAGCGCTCCGACTCTCTCGTGGTGTCGGTATGGTACCCAACACCGGGACGGTGCGGAAGGTGCATTTCGTTAGGGTCCCGCGAAGGGAACCCGACCGAACGTGGGTGGTGTCCAGTGTGAGCTAGGGCTTGGCGTCGCAATCGCACACGAGGTGGCCGCAGCCGGGGCAGCCCTGACCGTATTTGGCCTCCAGGACGCTGGTGAGATTGACGTTGTTGATGTTCGCCAAGGTGACGAGCCAGGCGACGACGTCGGCAAACTCCGCCTCTTTTTGTTCCTGGGTTCCCTCGCGAAGGGCGGAGGCCAACTCGCCAATTTCCTCGCAGAGCCACAGGAACGTGGCGGGCGTGCCGCGCTCGCGATCCCGATCGCTGTACATCTTCTCGATCAGTGCTTGAAGATCATCCAAGGTCATGTCGCGGCTCGCTCGATGAGGGTGGGTCGACCCGGGTTCCGTCTACCGGCCTGTGGAGGTCATGACGACGAGATTGAGCTGTAGTAGTCAATCGCGCGTCGAAGGCCCTCCTCAAAAGAGACCTGTGGTTCGAAGCCCAGCAGTTTTTCGGCCAATGTCACGTCGGCACAGGAGTGGACGACGTCTCCCGCGCGGCGCGGGACGTATTGCGGCTTCACGTCGGTCTTGAGGCTTCGATTGATCGCGTCGACCACTTGGTTGACGCTGATCTGGTCGCCACAGGCGACGTTGACCGCCTCGCCGCGGGTCGTTTTTGCGTTCATCGCGAGGAGGTTGCCGTGTACGACGTTGTCGATGAAGGTGAAATCTCGTGTTTGCTCGCCGTCGCCGTAGACCGTCGGTGCCTCACCGCGGAGGATGGCCGTGACGAACGCCGGAATCGCGGCGGCGTAGGTACTCTTGGGGTCTTGCCTGGGGCCGAAGACGTTGAAGTAGCGCAGCGAGATGGTCTCGAGGCCGTAACACTGGAAGAACGCCCGGGCGTAACGCTCGCCCATGTACTTTTGGACGGCGTAGGGGCTGAGCGGGTCGGGTTTGAGGTCCTCATGCTTTGGGGAGACTTCGCAGTCGCCGTAGGCGGAGCTGCTCGCGGCATAGATCACCCGCTTGACCTTCCGTTCCACTGCGGCCTGGAAGACGTTGAAGGTGCCGTTGATGTTCGCGTCGTGGCTGGGGACGGGATCGTCGACCGATTTCGGAACGGAAGGAATGGCGGCCTGGTGGAAGACGAACTCGACGTCGCGACAGGCGTCGGCGCACGTTTTCGGGTCGCACATATTCCCTTCGATGAGTTCGAACCGCTCGCGGAGGTGTTCGAGATTCTGTCTGCGTCCCGAGGAGAAATCGTCGAGCACGCGTACCTGATGGCTTTGTTCGACCAGTCGGGTCGTCAAGTGCGACCCGATGAACCCTGCCCCGCCTGTCACAAGTATCTTCGCCATGTTGGATCTTGTATCGGCGAATCGCCGGCAGTGCAAAAAATAAGAGGGTTCCGAGCGGTTCCCGCCCGGTTGACGTTGCCCGACAACCCTGGATACACTGCCTTCTCGGCGCGGGGAACCGCGTACTGGGACGCCATCCAAAACCCCTGTAATGATGCGAATAACACTGATCCTACTTTCCGCGGTCGCAGCGATCCAGGTCGCGGGTTGCGCGACGCCACCTCGGGTCGCCGACGACGTGGCAAAGCGGCAGGTGCTCGCGCTGGTGATGCCGAGCCGGATCGAGATTGTCGAGCCTTTCACCCGTGTGGCGAGTTTCGACGGCGATCCGGTGCCTGATGGCATCGAACTGATCGTCCGGGCGGTGAACGTCCTTGACGACGACGGTCTGATGCTGGCCGGGCGTATTCGCGTCGAGCTATTCGAGCACGTCGCCGCGAGCGGGATTCACCGGGGCAAGCGTCTGGATTCCTGGGAGGTCGAGCTTTCCACGACGGATCAGCAGAAGTCGTATTGGAATCGTATGACGCAGATGTACGAATTCCGCCTGGGCGTCAATCCTTCGCACTTGACCGTGGCAAACACGTATGTGCTGGCGGTCACCTATCTCTCTCCACTGGGCGAACGCCTGGGTGACGAGTTCGTCATCAGCGACGAGTTCCTGGCCGAGCCGCTCGGGAGCCGCTGAGCGTCTGAATACGGTTCCACCCGCCGCACGGGGGGCCGCCGCTCCCGATAACATCCATGTCTCCGATGCGTCTACCCTGTCCAATCTCGTTTATGGGGAGGTCTTCCTGACTGTCCGATCATGGCGGAAAGGAGATCGCCCATTGGCTAGCTCGACCTACGCACCGAGTCATCGGCATGAATTCCGTTCGTCCGCCGCGGACCCGTCGCCGAGATCGGTTCCCGCCATCACGACACAACGTGCGGGGGGCGGTGGGGCGGCGCTGTGCTTCACGGCGACGCTGTTCATCAGCGCGGCCCTTCTGTTTCTCGTCCAACCCATGATCGGCAAGATGATTCTGCCGCTGCTGGGCGGCACGCCGGCGGTTTGGAACGCCTGTATGCTCTTTTTCCAGGCGGCGCTGCTCGGGGGATATGCCTACGCTCATTTAACGACGTCGTGGCTCGGAGTTCGACGTCAGGCGGTGATGCACCTGGCGGTGTTACTTGTGCCGCTGATGGTGTTACCGATCGTGGTCGGTCGGGGAACGCCACCGCCGGCCGACGCCAACCCGGTTCTGTGGCTGCTTCTGTGTTTGGCGGTAACGGTGGGCTTGCCATTCTTCGTCGTGTCGACGACCGGTCCGCTCCTTCAGCGATGGTTTGCCGATACGGGCCATCCCTCCGCGAGCGACCCGTTCTTCCTCTACGCCGCCAGCAATGTCGGGAGCCTCTTGGCGCTGTTGGGCTATCCGCTCGTCATGGAGCGAGCGCTTGTACTGGCGGATCAAAGCCACGTCTGGGCCTACGGTTACGGCCTGTTGGTGATCTTGATCGGTCTCTGTGCGGTCTTAATGTGGCGTTCGAATCCAAACACCCGGGCGGTTTCGGAAAGGATGGCGGGATCCGACGGTTTCGGCGATCCTTCGTCCGGTCGAACCGTCGCAGCGCCTACGGTGGGGCGCCGGATGTGGTGGGTCTTCGCTGCATTTGTTCCATCAAGCCTGATGCTCGGCGTGACAGCTCATGTCACCAGCAATCTCGCACCGGTCCCGCTTCTGTGGGTCCTTCCGCTGGCGATCTACCTTCTGACGTTCGTTTTCGTGTTTGCCCGAAGCCGTCCGATCCCCCATTCGTGGATGGTGCGTGCGTTGCCGTTCCTGCTGCCGCCACTCGCCGTCATGACCTTTCTGGAACTTCCGAGCATGGCCTGGATTGCCGTCGTCGTTCACCTGGTCGGGTTCTTCGTGGCGGCCATGGTCTGCCACGGAGAATTGGCGAACAGCCGCCCGACGGCCAGGCACCTGACGGAGTTCTACTTGTGGATGTCGACCGGCGGCGTTCTGGGCGGCGTCTTCAACGCTCTGGTCGCACCGCTGGTGTTCGACACGATCGCCGAGTACCCGCTGGCGATCATGCTGACGTGCATGTTTCTGCCGACTTTGGTCGCCGGAAAGTCAACGGTTCGCGATCGTCGCCGCGACTGGCTGTTTCCGCTTGGGCTCGGCGTCGTTTCGGCGCTCATCCTCGCCGTGATCCGGACGGCGAACTGGGGTGAGAGTCTCGGACTGCGTTTTATCGTGTTCGGTCTGCTCGCGGTGTTTTGTTTCAGCTTCAAAGATCGACCGGTTCGTTTTACGCTGGGGATGGGCGTCTTTCTCTTGACCGTTAGTGCGTACTGCGCGTTCCACCGGGGTAGCGAGCTCCACGCCAGCCGGAATTTCTTCGGGGTAAAGCGTGTCGTTGTCGATTCGACGGGGGCGTTTCGCGTGCTGATCCACGGCAATACAACGCACGGCAAGCAGTTCATCGACCCGAAACGGAGCACGGAACCGCTGACCTATTATCACCGAACCGGACCGCTCGGTGACATATTCGCGGCATTCTCCGGTGAAGCGGCAAAGGTCCGGGTGGGTGCCGTCGGGCTGGGAACTGGATCGATCGCGAGCTATATCAATCCGGGGCAGACCGTCAGGATTTACGAGATCGATCCCGACGTCGAGCGGATCGCGCGCGATCCAAGGTACTTCAGCTATCTGGCGCAGTGCGCGGGCGATTGGGACGTCGTTCTGGGCGACGGCCGCAACAGCCTGGTCGACGAACCGGACGGCCACTTCGGCCTCATCGTCCTCGATGCCTTCAGCTCAGACTCGATTCCGACGCATCTTTTGACACGCGAGGCGATCCAGCTCTATCTGACGAAGCTGGAGGACGACGGCTTGCTGGCGTTCCACATCTCGAATCGATACCTCCACCTGGAACCGCTCCTGGCCAGCCTGGCGGAGGACGCGGGGCTTCACGGTCTCATCCGAGCAGACATGAAGACCAGCAAGGAAGACAACGCCGACGGAAAGACCGCGGCGATATATGTTGCGATGGCACGGCGTGAGCGCGATCTCGGGCCGCTCGCGGGGAATGAGGAATGGAAGACGCTTGACGCCGTCGCCGACACCCCGGTCTGGACGGACCAGTACACGAGCCTGCTGAGCTTCGTTCACTGGCGCTGACGGAGCGGATGGGGCTTATGGCGGTGTGTTTGTCGGTGTCTGGTTGCTGACGTTGGTGAACGTGGTGTTCATGCTCGCGGCCATCGCGGAGATCGCGACGACGGCGATCAGAGCGATCAGCGACAGGAGGACCGCGTATTCGACCTGAGAGGCTCCCCGATCAGCCCACAGCAGCCTCCTTCGTTTCTGAGGCTGTTTGCGACGGGATACCCCACGATCCGCGGAGCATTCCGGTCGAGGGACGGGTTTCGTGTCGGCAGGTGCCGATTCGTGTTCGCAGTGATGTAGGCCCAACAGTCCAGCCTTCCGTGCGGCGAAGTACAGCGTCGGAGGCGGAGGTCGCAGGGTGTTCGCAGGGCGTCACCCGCCCCTCTCCGCGGCCCCGATGCTCTCTCGATATGAAAACGTACGATTTGTGCCTGAGGCCAGCAAACGTCATGGCGCCACGCCATTATGGGGCCTGTGATTTTGGCGTTACACGCCGAAATCGGCAGGATCACCGCCGGGCGGCGGTCCGATCAATACAGAGGACGCTTTGGCAGGGCGATCCGCCGCGGTACAATGCCCGCGGATCTTGATACGCTTCAACCGACGGTTCAAGGAGGAAGGTGTAGCATGGTCAACGAACCAGTCTGCGTACGTCATGCCGATACGGTGGAAGAGGCGGGTCTCATCGTCGCGTGGCTGGAAGAGCAGGGTCTTGAAGCCACGATTATCGGGCAGGACAGCCCCGGTGTGGTGGCGTTCGGCGTTACGGATCGAGAGGGCGTGGCGGTTTGCGTTGCCGACGCCGAGATGGCCGAGCGAGCGAGGTCCTTGCTCGAGCTGCACGACGCCGAGCCCAAGGACGGGATGCCTGGAACGTTCCTCGACGTCACCTGCGAAGATTGCGGGGAGGTCTGCTCGTACTCCGACGAGCTTCGCGGAACGGTCCAGGAATGTACTGCCTGCGGGGCCTATGTGGATGTCGGCATCGGTGAGGAATGAGACGTCCGTATGACGCCGATCGTCACACAGGCGGTTCTGCTGTTCTGCGCCCTCCGTTTCGACGCCGCGCGCTCATGTCGACCGCCGGCGACTTTCAAGGCATCGGGCCGATGAAGTCGTTGTGAAACGCGCTGTAGTCGAAGAGGTCGACGTCACCGTCATCATCCACGTCGAAGTCACCGCAGAATCCGACATTGACCGACCGGGTGAATTCCACGCGGTGGCCCGGTGACGATTGGCAATTCACCGTCGCTTTGTCGAACACGACAAGACGAAGCGTGTAGGCGCAAGGCCTCAATAGTGACGTATCCCAATTCCCAAGAGACGCCGAGTTGACAGAAACCGTGTCCGATCGAATGGTCACCCAGCCGCTTTGGCCACCGCCGGTGTACTGCAGCACCCAGTGACTGAGATTCGCGTCCAACGCCGTGCCGATGACGTCGACCATTCCCTCGACGTAGGCGCATTCGTGCGGACTTACGATCTGGCCCAGAGGAGGTGTGTTGTCCACGGTAACGCCGTGCAACACCGAGGTCATGGCACCGCACTTCGTTTCGCCTTGGACGCTCAGATCGTAGTCCCCGTCCGGCAGCGCCAAGTCCGTCGTGTTCCACGTCGCCAGCGTGTTGTTCGTGACCTGGGTGGTGTAGGTGGGAGTCAAAGTGTCGACCGGTTGTAGATTGCCCGTACCACTGGGTCGATACGTCACGGTGTAATGGTCGAAGCAGTCGGCATTGGCGATCGTGCCTCGCGGACACACACGTCCGCCGACGACCGCACCGTGCATCGGTGATTGGAAATCCACGACGTCAAACCCCGAGTCGGTGAACAGCACGACGTTATCGGCGTCAACCGCGCCGCAACCGTTGGTCGCCGTCAGCCGCAGGTGATATGCCCCCTCCGACAGTCCGAAAGGACCCAGGTTTCCAAGAACGCCGTTGGCGATGCTCGAGGTACCGTTCTGGACGCGTGTCCAGGTGAAACCGTTCGCCGCGCGAAACTCGAGCGCCCATCGGTCGAGTCCACTTTCGAAGTCCATCACCGTGCCGGTGATCTGGTCTGCGCCGCAGTAGCACTGTCGGTCGATCGGCGATGAGATCGTTGCCACCGGGGGTGTGACGTCGGCGCCGCAGATCTTCACGCGCACGCCGAGGCAGAGATCGCAGCCCGCGCTGTTCTGGTCCCAGGCTCCGACCTGGAAATAGTAGCTCGTGGCGGCTTGCGCGCTGAACGTGACGGTCGAGGCACGCGGTACTCCCGCGCACGCGTTCGTACACAGGGCCGAGGGCGAATCGTCGACGCAGAGTTCGTCGAGGCTGACGGGGAGCTCGCAATCCCCGATGTTGCGCCAGACCTGCACCACCGTATCAAAACTGGTGGCCGGTCGGCAGGTCGTAAACGTGAGTGGGCCACTGACGGTGGGTGTCACCTCGAACCAGACATCGTTTCCGACATTGGTCCCACAGGCGGGGGCGAGGTCCTGCGTCGCTGCGGTCAGGTCCATGACGACGTCATACACCCCGGGCGCCCCGGGGATCACCCGCGCAGAACAACGCGAGTCGCTGGGCGGTTCACCGGTGCATTGAGCCCAGGCGGTTGAAGTGCCGGCGATCAGCGTAAGCGCGAGCGCAAGCAGATGGACGTTGATGACGGCGTGGGCGGTCGCGCGCGACCGCCACGCGTCTCTGCGCGTTGGCATCATGGTGCTTCTCTCCTTCCCCATGAGCGGCTGGGGCAAGCCGAACTCACGCTCATTATAGGCGGAAAGGAGGTGAAGCGGCGCATCGGAAGGCGACCGCGAGTTATCGGGCGTGTCTGACAGGCTGCGGGGGCTAGTTGACGACCTGCTTCCAGCTTCCCGGCGAGGTTGCGAGCGTTTTGCCCTGGACGAGTACGGTAACGCTGGTGTAGTGCGTGGCCTGGCCGCAGACGCCGGTTCCGGTGAGTTGGACGGGGTCGTTCTTGGGATCGGCGTCGCCGTCGGGCAGGTACGTAGCCTCTAAGCTGAAGGTGCCGCACCCGATGGGAATGCCGGTGGCCCACATTCCGGAACCGAGGTTGTTCTTCCAACTGGCGTCCCGGTTGATCTTGACCAAGCCGAATTCGATCGCGGACTGGGCGTAAAAGCGCGCGTTGGCCAGGTCGCTGTAACCGTCGCTGACGCGTCGCTGCACGCGCACCAACATCAGGGTGGAGACACCGATGACGGTGACCATCATGGCGGTTCCGAGGAAGAAGACGTAGGTCGCCGCGCGACGGCGGCGCTGTGAAGGACGCCGTCCTGCGCCGGGAATGGCGGCACGAGCTTGTACGGAACTTGTCCGGTTTCGTTTCGACGTCATCACGGTTGCTCCATGCTGGCGGCCCATTCAATGGCGCGTTTCATCAGGGTCTGACCTTCGGCTGTCAGAGACGTGATGTCGAATCCGATGTATCCCCAGGGAAGCTGGACGCGCCTTCCGGGCGCGATGAATCCGTTGAGCAGCACGGCCCCTGTATCCGCGACGAGCATCGACTTCTTCTTGTTGACCTTGGCCAGAAGTAGCGCGTCCGCGGGAACGCTTCCGGCGGCGTAGACGAAGGGCTGCTGTGATGTCACGAGTGTCAACTTTCCGAGAGTCAGTGTGGACGAAATGTAGTGCGTGTTGTCGGTGATATCCGCCTCGGTCTTGTAGATGTAGAAGAGCGTGGTGTCTGCCAGCTCCAACCTGGCGATCATCAGCGCTTCTTCGTTGACAACGCCGATCGTCGCGTTCGTCAGCTTAGTGTTCAGTTGAATGGAGCTTGCGGTTTCACAGATGTAGGCGACGTCAGTGATCGCGACGGCGGCATCGAAATCGACCTGCGTCGCGGCGTCGTCGATGAGTGTCACCGTGAACCCCCATGACTCCATGAGCGTTTGCCTCGCCGTTTCCAGAGCGGTTGGCACGGCTGGATCGGCGACGACAAGAAGGACCTGAATCCCTGTCGGGGCGGGGGGGAGCCCCGCACCTTTGAATCCGACGAGATGGATGGCCTGGACGCCGCCGTCTGAAACCGTGACGGTGATACGTTTGAGGCCTTGCTCGCTGGCGGAGGTCAGCGTCGGATCGACGGCGCTCATTCGTTCCACGGTCACCGAACGATTCCACCCGACGAACTCGGTGATCAGCGTACTGTCTTTGCGTTCGGGCATGCCGCTGAAGAGCGTCGAAGTCCAGTTTTGGTAGTCGTCAACGTCATCGAAGTCTATCCGCGAGCCTCCGGATTCGCCCGAGTCGAGTCCGAGAGGGTGTATCTTGACGGTTTTTCGCAAGTCGACCTTTTTGACGTCCTCGGGATCGGCGTAGCTCTGACGCATGATTTCGGAGAGAAGATCGGCGGCGAGCAGATGGGCGTCGCCATGGTCCATCATCTGCTTCTGGCTCAGCTTCGACGCACCCAGCGTGTTCAGCGCGGCGACGAGTAAGACACTGACGAGGACCATCGAGATGACGGCTTCGGCGATCGTGAAGGCGCCGGCGCGATGAGATGTGTTTGAACCGTGGCGGCGCTTCTGTTTCAGTGCGTGTCCAGAGAGAGTCGCCCTGCACTGAGGCGCGACCGTCAGGGAGCGTTTACTGGGCATTTCTCCCGCTTCCTTACGGGCGCGGTTCTGTTTTAAGACGCTTCTCATACACATTCTCATGGGCCCGTCGCCTTTACCTCATTGAGAATCTGTACGTCTGACTCTCTCGCGGTCGAGGCGTCGGCGCGATGAGATGTGTTTGAACCGTGGCGGCGCTTCTGTTTCAGTGCGTGTCCAGAGAGAGTCGCCCTGC
>JAJDDV010000186.1 GCA_029260135.1 Phycisphaerae bacterium
GCTCCAGATTGCCGCAGATATCGCGCGCCCGATCCCCGCGGACAATAGGTGCAGGCGAAAACGCCGGGGATAAACCCCGGCACTACGGTATGGAGTCGTTTGGGCGGCGCGACTGTAGCGCCACCCTTTATGGGTGGCGAAGACTGAGCCGTCTTTTCGAAACCGATCCGCGAACATCGGCGCTCCAGATTGCCGCAAATATCGCGCGCCCGATCCCCGCGGACAATAGGTGCAGGCGAAAACGCAGGAGATAAACCCCGGCGCTACGATAGGGAGTCGTTTGGGCGGCGCGACTGTAGCGCCACCCTTTATGGGTGGCGAAATCGCCGCGGATAGAACCCGGCGCTGCGGGGACCGCGCACCGAACGGCAACTACGTCACGGATAAACCGTGGCGGTACATGGGTGGCGCATCCGCGCAGGAGATAAACCCCGGCACTACGGTATGGAGTCGTTTGGCCGGTGGCGAAGTCGTGCGTCGGCACCTGGGGCCATGGTCAACCGAAGCGCGGCCATGGTCGTCGCCCCCTCCTTGCCAAGCAGGGGGGTCCGGGGGAGGTCTTCTGACATATCGGTGACTGTCCCGAATTTCCGAATTTCCCAGCGGACCCTACGACTTGACAGTCGAGTGCCAAAAGCGTGGCATGACATCGCCGCCTCCCCCTTCTGAATCCCCCCTTGGCAAGGGGGAAGCATTGGTCCGCACAGCGGACCCTACAATCTGCTCGCCGAGACCCGGCCGTCGACCACCTTGCGCCTACCGCCGTCGCGATCGTTTCTTGCCGCCGCGGTGAGGGGGACTCTTCGTTCCTTTCTTGGCACGAGGGGCGCGACCGCTTCGGGCACGACCGCTTGGCTTCTTGCCTTGCCGCGATGACGCCCCCTTCGCCCCCTTGAGCGGGGTGGCCAACGATAGTTCCATCTGCCGCGTGGAGAGCTGGATCCGGCTGATCTTCACGGCCAGACGATCGCCCACCGTGATCTTGTGGCCAGTCCGCTCGCCCACGACGCAGCCGCGACTCGGCGCTACCTCCCACCAGTCGTCGGCCAGGTTGTCGAACCGCAGAAGCCCGTCAATCAGGAACCGCTCGAGCTGAACGAACACACCGACATTGGCTACGCCCGTCACGATTCCATCCAGCACCTCACCAACGTGCTTCTCCTCCAGCAACCGCAGCACCAGCACCAGTCTCAACTCGCGCTCGGCCGCCTCGGCCCGCCGCTCGTTGGTGCTGCACAGCTCGCCCAGCTCAACGAGCGCCTCCTCACGCTCCGACTCCTCGGCAGGCTTCTTCCTCCTTTTCTTCTTGAACGCCCCGCCCAGATAGGAATCCACCAGCCGGTGAATCGTCAGGTCCGCATACCGCCGGATCGGCGAGGTGAAGTGACAATAGTGTTCGCTCGCCAGTGCATAGTGCCCGGCAAGAATCGGCGCGTACTCCGCCTGCTGCATCGATCGCAGCACGGCCAAGTGAACGGCAAAGGCCTCCGAGGTCCCGCGGACCTCGTCCAGCAGCGACTGCAGAGCGAACCGGTCTGCGTCCTCGGCCAGGTCATGCCCCAGCACGGCCAGGAATCGTCGCAGCCCGCCGCCGGCCAGGTCTCGTGGCTCGGGGTGGATTCGGCGAAGCGCCGCAACCTTCCCCTTCGCCAGCGTTCGCGCGACGGCTTCGTTCGCTTCCACCATGAACATCTCGATGATCTTGTGCGAGAAGTGGGCATCGGCGGGCGTCACGTCGATGACCTTGCCGTCATCGTCGTGGACGAGTTCCACTTCCGGTAGATCCAGTTCGAGCATGCCCTCGCTGAGTCGCCGCTGCCGAATGACCTTGGCGAGCTTCTGCATGTTCTTCAGAAGCGCTACGACCTTGGCACCGGTTCGACCCGGCGTGCCGTCGAGGATCTTCCCCGCCTGCTCATACGTCAGTCGTTTCATCGATTTGATGACGGTGTTGGCGAGGCGGCTGCCTTTGACCTTGCCGCGCCGATCGTACGTGATGAACGCGCTCTTGGTGAACCTCGCCTGTCGCTCCTGCAACGAGCAGACGCCGTTCGACAGCACTTCCGGAATCATCGGGATCACCGTCCCGGGGAGGTAGATGCTGTTCGAGCGGCTGCGTGCCTCCCGATCCAGCGCCGAACCCTCCTGGACGAAATGTGCCACATCGGCAATGTGAACACCAAGTTCCATTTCACCGTTGCGCTTGACCGTCAGGGATATCGCGTCGTCGAAGTCCCGCGCATCAGATGGATCAATGGTCAGTATGGTCAGCTTGCGTAGGTCTTCGCGCTCGCCCGACGCGGATCCCGCATCGAAATCACGTGTTACCTTTTTCGCTTCGCTGAGAACCTCCTTGCCAAACGCCTCCGGCAAGTGGTATTGCTCGATGATGCTGAGCGTGTCGACCCTCGGCTCACCGCGAGGACCCAGCACGCGGAGAACTACGCCCCGCGCTTCCTTTCCCTCGGCCGGATATTGCGTGATCTCGACGACCACCTGATCGCCCACCCGCGCGTTCTTCGCGCCGGGATCCCCCACCACGATCGGAACGTGGAGGATGTTGCCATCCGGCATGACCAGCCAGCGCCGGCCTTGCTTCAGGAGTTCGCCGACGATCCGGCTGCAGCCGCGTTCGAGTACGTCGATCACGCGCCCCTCATACAACATCTTCCCGCCACGCTTCCCGCGTTTGACGACCCGAGCGGCCACACGATCTCCCGTGACGGCGTCGCCGGATTTGCCCGGAGGAACAAAGATGTCGCCGTGGGAATTGGCCGTGTCCGGGACTACGAAGCCGAATCCTCGCTCGTTCCCGCGATAGACGCCGATGACTTTTCCCGGCGGCTCAGGGAGCATCAGCGCATTGCTCGCGCCCAGGACGATCCGCCCCGTCTTCATCAACGCCTTACACGCGGCGTGGAAATCGCCCTGTTCGCCTTTGCCGATCCTCATCGCCCGAGCGAGGGCGTCAGCCTCCTGAGGCCGATAATCTCGTGCCTGAACAGCTCTCAAGATGCGATCGGCGTAGACTTCGTCAGACATTCTGGTTCTCCGATGACGGGCGGGCGAAAGGTCGTTCGAGCATGGTACAGGGTGCAACCGCCGCGCGCCAATCGGCGCCCGTCAACGTGCCATCGACAAGGCTCTGCGAATCAAGACAATCCGCCTCAAGAGAATCCGAGACCATCGACGATAGAACCCCTACCAATTTTACCTATCTTGCCACACTTAACAGCAAGGAAGCTAGATTGGGAATCCCTGGTGGTTTGATTGCTTCTTAGAAGGCGGGCGGGAGTCCCGTCAGAGAACACCCGACGCGCGGGGCGGTTCCGGGATAGGGCAGGAGGCCTTCCCTTTATGGGTCTCCTGGGTCTGTCCGCGTGAAAGGAGCGCCCCAATGCCGTCATCGCCGGTCCTCGAAGAGTATATGGGTTCATTGTTGGCGGGAAACCGCGTGGCATGCCGTAAGGTCGTCCAGGACCACGGCGCCAACACCGCCGACCCGAGGACGCTGTATTACGATCTTCTGTGGCCTGCCATGGAGCGGGTGGACAAACTGTACCGGTCGGACCGCATCAACGCGGCCACCGAGAGCATGGCAACGCGGATCAACCGTTCCGTTGCCGATCAGTTTCAGCTTCGCCTGACGGCCAAGCCCCCGAACAACAAACGCATTCTCATCACCAGCGCACCCGGCGAATCGGAAGAACTCGGCTCGCAAATGTGTGCCGACCTTTTCGAGGCGGCTGGTTGGAACGTCTATTTCCTGGGCGGCGGCATCCCCAATGACGAGATCATGAACCTCGCCGGTCAGCTCCGTCCGGACATTCTCTTGGTTTTTGGCACGCAGCCCTCCGGCGTGCCCGGCGTTCGCCACCTCATCGGCATGATCCGGGAGATCGGCGCGAACGCCACCATGAACATCATGGTCTCGGGCGGCGTCTACAACCGCGCCGACGGACTCTGGAAAGAGGTCAACGCCGACCTCTTCGCTAAGAATGCCAAGCAGGCCATCCCCATGGCTGATGCGGCCGAACCTCGCCAGCCGGACCCGCCCCGCGTCGGCCCGCCCAAGAAGCGTCGTCGCCGTCGCCGGACACCCGCACTGGCCGCCACCGAATAAGCACGACGCGGAGGCAAGGCCGTTTAGATCGCACGCGGGAAAGGCACTACAGCGTCCAGGATCGGTCCGATGGCACCGTACTGCGTATCGCGCGCCAGTGCGGCCACTTCGCCGATCACCGTGACGACCGGGGCCGACAACCCTTCCTTGTCGACACACGAGGACAGCGAGGAAAGTGTCGACACGATGGCACGTTGCGCCGAGGTCGTCGCGCGCTCGATGCACGCCGCCGGCGTTTCCGGGTCCCGCCCGGCCGCGACCAGTGACGCCGTCACTTCCGCCAGGTTGGCGCGCCCCATTAAGATCACGAGCGTATCCATCGCCGCGAGCGCGTGAAAGTTCAGCGGCTCGGAATTCGTCTCGGCCGCCACTTGCGCCGTGATGACCGCGACGGATCTTCCCCCCCCCCGCTGGGTCACGGGAATCCCCGCGGCGGCAGGACCAGCCAGCGCGCTGCTCACGCCGGGTATGACAACGCAGGGTACGCCCGAAGCTTGGCAGGCGGACAGCTCCTCATACCCTCGGCCGAACATGAACGGATCACCGCCTTTGAGGCGGGCGACGACGCGGCCATGTTTCGCTCGATCGACGATCAGCGCGTTGATCCAGCTTTGTGCGTACCGATGTTGACCCGGCGCTTTGCCCGCGTTGATGACCTCGCAAGTGGATCGAACCTCGCCGATCAGCTCGTCCGCCACCAGACGATCGTGAACGAGGACGTCAGCCCGCTTCACCACCGCCAACCCTGAGACCGTAATCAGACCGGGATCACCAGGTCCCGCACCCACCAGGTAGACCGCTCCGCCCATGATCTTCATCGTGGGGTCTCCGCTTCCACAACGTCCCTTCCACAGGCAAGTTGGGTCACCATCCGCGCGATCTCGGCATCGCTGCCGACGGCTGCATCGCAGACAACCGATCGCCCCCGGACCCGACCGATGTACGGAAGCATCTCACCGGGATCCACATTGAGACCCAAACGCCGCGGGAGATCGTGCGCCGCGTGCAGGCCCGACCCGATCAGAAACGGTATCACGACAACGCATGGCGCGCTCGCCCGGTCAACGAGCGTATCCAGTGGAGGATCTTCATCCAGCAAACCGAGCAGAACCTCCGCACTCGCTCGCCGTTGCCGGAGTCGCCCCGCCAGCGTCTCTGTCGTCACGCGACTGCCCGCATGACGTGAGCTGCCGTGACCCACGATCGCCAGCGAGGTCTCGTCGATCCGAAAACCGTAGCGACGCATCAGGCGCTGCAATCGACGTCCGACAACCTCTACGAGGCCGGGATGCGTGCCAACCGGTGCGGTTCGGCGGACGTGAACATGGGCGTATCGACGGTTCCTGCCCAGCTCGCGCGGGAGCACGACCTGACTGAAGTGCCCTTCACTCGTCATCAACGGCACGACGGTCACGTCCTCCGCGCTTGACGCGTCCAGTACGCTGCAGTAACGCGGTTCGCCTTGATGAAACGCCGCCCTCACCTCGTCGAAACGACCTTCGCGAGCGAGCGAATGGGCCAACGCCTGCACGTGTGCATTGACCAGCGGCACTTCTGCCGAGCCATGGGCCGCCAGGATCAGCGCCGATCGTGTCATGCGGCTGACCCCGCCGTCAGTTCAACGATGCGAGCGTGGACGCTCCGCGCGCGTTCGCGCGACGTACCTCCAACCGACGCAGGCCGATGTCGCGTGAGATTCGCAATCTGCTGCGCGAACCTTCGCTTTCGCTGCCACTGAATGAGACGCGCGAGTTCCTCCTGAACGATCCGTTCCGCGTCGGCAACACCGTCGCGACGCGGGTGCTCACCGTTCAATAAATCTGAAAGACGAGTGAGCGATACTCGGGGAAGGCATCCAACCGCCGGGTCGATATTCGCCGGAACGGACAGGTCGATGAGATCGAGCGCGCGGGATCGTACCGGATCGATCATGGAGGCATCGACCAGGTGGGTCCTGGCGCCGGTACAACTGATGAGAACGTCAGACTCAGAAATCACCGCGGCCAGATTCGTCATGGGAAACGCCTCCGCGCCGTACCGACAGGCCAACGCGCGGACCCGCGGCGCGTTTCGCCCGACAAAGACCAGGCGGCCGAGGCCGCTGTCGCGAAGCGCCGCGGCGACATCGTCCGCCAGCGAGCCGGTTCCCAACACGAGAACCGTCCGGTCTTGGGTCGGCCTCGATCTACCCGCGAGGTAGTCCAAGGCGAGCGTCACAACGGAACGATCATGTCGATTGATTGTGGTTTCGTTCCGGACTCGTTTGCCGGTGTGGATCGCCGCTCGCCCCAAAGCGGAAAGAACGGGATCGAGCTGACCCAACCGGCTCGCCCGAACGTAGGCGTCTCGCACCTGCCCGAGCACCTGCGGTTCACCGAGGATTCGCGACTCCAGACCCGCCGCCACGCGCAAGAGATGATCAGCCGCGAACCCGCCGTGGTGAATGCGAACAAACGGCACCAGCTCGTGGGCCGACACACCGGACCGGTCAGCCAAGACAGGGAGCCATGCCTGCTCATCCCGAACGCCCGTCACCGCGTAGACCTCGAACCTCTCACACGTGCTGAGCACCATGCGCCCCTGCGTGAATCGTTCGAGTCTCCGCAGGAGTGCCATGCGTGTGTCGCAATCCATCGACAGGCGCTCGGCGAGAACCGGCGGCGCGGCGTGGAACGTCACACCGAAATGAATGAGGTCAGGATCCATGCTCTTGGAGACCGTGTAGCAGACTACCTGGGTCGATGTCAATCACAGAGGACGCAACGGCGAATGGACCGGGAAGAACGTCTAGATTCCCTCACCGCCGTGAAGACCGCATTCGGTTTTCTCGCTGTTCTGCCATCGGCCCTGGCGCGAATACTCGCCGGGCTTGGATCCCGCAACAGCCGCCGTGCAGTGCGTACACCCGACCGTCGGGTAGCCTTGCTCGTGGAGAAGATTGTAGGGGACATCGTGCTCCTTGATATAGTCCCAAATCTGCGGCCTCTCCCACTGAAACAGCGGGCTGACCTTCAACGCCTCGTATCGCCAATCCCACTCCACCAGTCGCAGATTCGCGCGCGTCACGGACTGGCTTCGGCGAAGGCCCGTGATCCATACGTCCACGTCGACCATGGCGTCCACCATGGGATCGACTTTTCGGAGCTTACAGCACAAGTCGGGATTCGTTTTCCATAGTTCATTCCCGTGGAGCTTCGCCTGATCCTCGACGGTCAGACGCGTCCCCCGGTTGACGAACTCGAGTTGCGGGTAACGCTCGACCATGCGATCACGAAGATCATACGTCTCGGGAAAGAAGAACATTGTATCGAGATAGATCACCGTCAGGGGCTGATTCAGGCGGGCGTACATGTCGATCAGCGCGCAGCCCTCCATCCCGAACGACGTGGTGATCACCATGCGTTGCTTGGCGAATCGCCGCAGCGTCCACGCAATCACTCGATCGGTCGGCGTCTGCTCGGTAATGGGTTCACCAAGACCCTGTGAATCCAAATACATTTCCATGGCACGATCTCCTTGCCCGTTCAATCCTCTCCGCGCGCCGGCGGCTGTGATGTACCAAACAAAAAAGGCCCGCGGGAGCACGCCCGCGGGCCTTGGTGTTTCTATCCGATACGATTGGATTACATCACGCTGCCGCCGGGCACCTCTCCATCGAGGCCGTACAACAACAACAGCAACAACAAGCGCAGCCGATCACGCCATGTGACACGCACGCGTTCGCCGAAGAAAAACGATGACTGTGAACCGGCTCCATAACGGGAAGATCCTATCATGCTCGGCCACCCGTGTCAAGCGCGCGTCAGTTGTGGCGCCCCTACAGCACCCTACTTCTCCGGAACCGTCTTTCTGCGCCTTACAGCTACCTCGGGCGCCTCTTTAATGCAGGTCCAAAGGACCTTGAGGGACACTCCGAGCAGGCCGAGGAGGCTTCGGACGATGTTACCGTGGGTTCCGCCAACGTCCGGATATCCCTTCTCATCGGGGGTGACGGAACTCCAGTTGTGGAAGAGTCGTCCCCAGGGGCTCGACAGTGCGGCTTTGACGTGTTTGCGACCCTTGACTGGGTACCAGAAGAGGTCGTGGTAGACGACGCTGGCGATGTAGGCCCAGGGCGCCAGCCATGTCTTGAGCGACCATTCCAGGAATCGTTTGAGCCTTCCCCAGTAGATCAAATGCTGCATTCGGGCGGCGAAGGTCATTTGCTTGAAGGGGCCCTGGAACTGCCAACTCTGTGACACCAATGGCGCCTCGCCGACGATCTCGATCTCGTCCGGATCCCCGCAGCCCAGACCTCGCTCGTGGGCGAGGCGGATGAACTTGACGTCGCTGAGTGGGTCGAAGCCCATGAGCTTGGCGGCGACGGCGTCGATGGCGACCTGATCGCTGGAGGCGAGCAGGACGTTCTTGACGTGGGGGATCATGCAGCGTGGGCCGGGGCCGTCGCCGGCGAAGGTGCCGTCCATGACGGCCATGACGCCGGGATGGATTTTCTGCTGGATCATCAACAGATCGACGAGCGTTTCGTGGATGACCGGATGGGTCCAATGCCGATGTTCGTTGAGCAGGCCTCCGAAGGCGTTCTTCATCGCACCGGTCATGGTCGTGAAGACGTGCGTCTTCACGGTCGGCAGGTGGATGATGTTCTCGCCGATGAAGCGTTTGGGGATGCTGAAGCCTTTGGGGTAGACGTCGCGCAGGCAAAGGAACTTGTCGATGAGATCACCGACGGCGTCCTCAACGCGCACCCACTCGTGCTGGGGATCGTAGAGGTGGATGTTGCGCAGGCCATGCGCTTCGACGACGTCGATCTGCTTGTTTTCTCGTTCGCCGAGGTGGGCGTCGATCACAACGGTTCGGTTGTGGCACGCGTGGATCAGGTCTGATCCGTACCCGTCCCGTTTCATGGCACGGATCACGCCTTCGAGCTGCCAGGGCGTGGTCGAACTGCCCGGGAAGAAGAAATGCCAACTGATGTTGATCTTCAGGGCGGTGTCGATGGCCGGGTCGAGGACGCCGCGATAGCCGGCGAGGTTCATCACTCGGTGATAATCCTCGAGCACGGTTTGGGGCGAGGTCGATACGATTGCGACGGTCGATTTCGTCATGGGTACGTTCTTGTCGTGGAATCCGTAGTATTGCAGAAGGTGCATCAAGATGCACCCTACAGGTCTCACGCAGCGCATGCCCGCGCGTTCGGCTTGGGCATGGCACCCACGAAGAATTCCCGGACAGACTCAAACGAGTTTGTCCAGGGCACCCGCCGCCAGTGGCACTTGGCACACGGGCAAACGAGTTTGCCCATGCCACCCGACCGCCCACAAGTGGCGACGCTACAATTTCATCGGGGTTTTAGGGTCTTCCGAGCCAGAGTTCAAATCCGCCCGGTCCGAGGAGGGCCTCCTCGTAGGCAATTCCCAGGGCGACGACCGCCCAGAGGATTATAGCCGCGAGCAGGGCTCGGTCTTTGAGTACGAGTTCGGTGGGGCCGCTGTGGATGCCGAGTTCCGTGCCCATGGCGAAGCGAAAGACGCCGTAGACGACGAGCGGGAGCGTGTAGAAGAGGTGCTGCTTGTGGAAGCTGGATTCGGGGCCGCTTCCGTCGAGGGTGTAGAGGAGGAAGGTGATGACAGCGATTCCGGCGGAGACGGTGATCAGGTGGGTGAGCAATTCGGGCGTATATCGAACGAGCGTTCGACGATGGTGACCGGCTTCCACGACGTCGTGCATCATGACGAGTTCGCAGCGTCGTTTTCCGAAGCCCATGAAGAGGCAGAGCGTGAAGACGCATGCGACGAGCCATTCGGAGGCAAAGACATCGACGGCCAAGGCGCCGGCCCAGGCGCGAAGTACGAAGCCCGTGGCGATGACGATCACGTCGAGAATGACCTGTTTCTTGAGCGCGAGCGAGTAGGCGAGGGTCATGACGAAGTAGAGTAGCACGACGACGGTCACGCCGCGGTTCAAGAAAAACCAGGTCAGCGTGACGGCGAACACCACCAGGCCGACCGCGATGAGCAGTGCGACTGCTGGTCGGATCGCGCCACGGGCGATCGGGCGGTCGCGTTTGGTGGGGTGGATGGCGTCGGCTTCGCGGTCCATGACGTCGTTGATGGCGTAGGTGGCGCTGGCGGTGAGGCAGAAGGCGCAGAATGCCAGCGTTGCTTGTGTGGCTGAGGCGATCGACGAGAGCTGCTGCCCGGCGGCGGGTCCTGCGAAGACGACGACGTTCTTGACCCACTGGGTGGGACGGAGCATGGTGACGTAGTCGCGCAGGGTGGCTGAGGAGGGTGCATGCGCGCTTGCGCGCGGCTGGTCTTCGACGGGCTCTCTCGTTGCGTTTTCGTTCATATCGATCGTATTGGTTGCGCGCACCATGAGCGCATTATCGGACATTTTATCGACAAGGCATGACGGGGACCAGAGGGCATATCTTGCCGCGGAGGGCGCGGGCGTATGCGTTGTCCGAGATCGGCGTATCATCCTATCCGCGTCCTTCCGCGATCGCTGCGGGTTCGCGTCTGGCGCTTCCGGTGAGCCAGCCGTTGTCAGCCGTCGGACGTCCGATGTCAAAGACAGAAACAGCCCTCACCCTAACCCTCTCCCTGGGGGAGAGGGGATATCGGCGATCGGAAACGAGCCAGTGTCGACGTTCACACGCCGGCTTTGTCGTTCGATTGTTCGCGTTTCGTTGGATTCTGGCTTGGACTCGGTAGAATGCGAGCTTCCGACGTGGACCGGGGAGAACGCCGGCTTGAACCGCTCACGCCGCCTCGATGCCATCGTTTTGGGGGTCGGCAGCCGACGGTGGTTCAGGTTGTCGCGTGGTCTACGGCCGAATCTGGCAGAGAGGAAAGCGCATGCAAGCCAGTCGATTGTCGGTATCGGTCCTAAGCCTGTTTCTTGTCTTCGGTTTGGGCTTTTGCGGTTGGGACGAATCGGCGAACGCGCTGGGCGAACGGGTCAACGTGAAGGAGACAGAAGACGTGGACATTCTGAAATCGCTTGTGGGGGATTGGGAGGGCACGTGCCGTACATGGTTCGAACCCGGCAAGCTCGGTGACGAGTCGAAGATCCGCGGTGAGTTCAAGCCGATGCTCGGCGGACGGTTCGTGCGTCACACCTACGAAGGAACGGTGAAGGGGGAGCCTCGCAGGGGCGAGGAGACGATCGTCTTCAATGCGGTCGAGAGCAGTTTCCAGGTATCATGGTTCGACGACTTCCATATGAACTATGCCATCCTGTTCTCCGAAGGGGAAAAGACTGAGAAGGGTTTCTCGGTGACCGGGCATTACCGGATGGCGCCGGGCCAGACGCCTTGGGGCTGGAAGACGGTGTATGAAATGACCGACGACGACCACGTCACCCTCACGGCGTACAACATCACTCCCGACGGGCAGGAGGCCAAGGCCGTCGAAACGGTCTACAAGCGGACGTGAAAATCGAAGTGAGTTCCGTCTGATTCGGGTGCGCTGCGCCCGCCGGACCTGGGCGATTCGAGTCATGCTCGGATCGACCTTGGCACGGTAGCCGAGACAGAACTCCTGGCGTTCATCCACATGGCGCCGGTCAGGGTGAGCACGTGGCATCTTCAGGAAGTGGTAGATCCGCCCGGCGGTTGGCAGCCCCCTGAGGCGCGGGGGTGCCGGAGACAGACCTGGCGCTTCACCCGGCCTTGTCACGATCTAACTTACATCGCTCTCGTCGCCCATCGTTCGCTTCACGCGAAGTGTTGCGATCTGCGGATACGATCCGGCTGGGAAGTGACTGGGCATCCACTGACGGATATGCATCCTTGCAGGGAATCCTTTTCTTGTGGAATTCAGGGTGGCATTTGGCTATTATGCGTTTTGAGGCCGGACGATTGGCACACCCCAGGGGAACGCGTACTCTCCGGGCACTCCCCGTAGGAAGCAGGGGCGGGGACATGGTCAGCCTTTCTGGAAACGGCGCCGTCCTGCCGAGGGACACACATGCGTATTACGGGTCCATCTCAAGTTTCTCGACGACCCGCGAGGGTCTCCGAGTTGTTGGCTGCGGTCATGGTCATTTCGTATGTTGCGACACCGGAAGCCCTCGCGCAGTGCCATGTGAAGAAGCTCACCGCCTCGAACGCGGCGGCGTTCGATTGGTTTGGATTCGGCGTCGCCGCGATCGAAGACGTTGTCGTGGTGGCGGCCAAGGGTGACACGGATCGCCCAACCGGCGCACGAAATGCGTACGTGTTCGAGAAGGTCGGCGGCGTGTGGGCGGCGTCGGCCGTTCTTGCCGCAGACCCTGGCGGCGCCGCGGCGGACCGATTCGGGACATCCGTCTCAGTCAGTGGCGACACCCTACTCATCGGTGATAACCAGTTCGGACTGGGTGGAATGGGGGCGGTCTACGTCTTTGAAAAGAGTAATGGCGTGTGGGAACACGCAGATGTGTTCGCGGGCGCGCAGTACACGAACTTCGGCGGCTCGTCCGCCATCAGTGGGAACACCGCGATGGTCGGCGCTTCGGCGGACCCGGTCCATGGCAGCTTCTCCGGCGCCGTTCTTGTGTTTGAGCGGTCCGGCGGAGTTTGGGCGCCGGCGGGCAAGCTCTCGCCCGCCGACGGGGACGAGTTTGACCAGTTCGGCGTATCGGTGGGGCTCAGCGGGAACGTGGCTGTCATCGGCGCGTTTCGTGGTGAGCACAACAACGCTGAAACTGGGACGGCTTATGTTTACGAGAGGATCGCCGGCGTGTGGACGTTTGTGGCGAAACTCACGGCTTCTGACGGCGCGGAGGGGGACATGTTCGGTTCCGACGTGGCCGTCAGCGGCGAGATTGTGGTCGTGGGCGCAGACTCGCACGATGATCTTGGGAACTCCTCGGGGGCGGCGTTCGTGTTCGAGAAGGTCGGCGGGGTATGGACACAGACGAAGAAGCTATTGGCTGACGACGGCGCGTCCCGCGATTTGTTCGGCAGCTCGGTGGGCGTCAGCGGACAGTCGGTGGTCGTAGGGGCCCGTCAGGATGACGACCTTGGCAACATTTCGGGCGCGGGTTATGTATTCCGAAAGTCCAGCGGCCTTTGGGTGCAGACGGCCAAACTTCTCGCGGACGATGGCGCAGCTTCCGATTTCTTCGGACAATCGATCGCCATTGGTGGTTCGACCATCGTCGTCGGCGCCTTCGGCGATGACGATGTCGCCGATCAATCCGGCTCCGCGTATGTCTTCAGCCTGCCCTGTGACGACTGCAACGGAAACGGTGTATCCGACATCGAGGAAACCGTATTCGGCGGCGACTTTGACGATGACGGCGTGGTCGGCCTCACGGACTGGCGTGCGCTGGTCGACTGTCTTTCCGGCCCTGGATCGTCGCCCGGTCCTGTCGTTTCGGAGTGCGCTCCTATGTGCCTCGACGCTTTCGACGTCGACGGTAACGGCACGATCGACTTGAAAGATGCGGCCGGGTTCTAGAGCAAGCTCTATCGATTGTAGCGTTCGGGGTCCATTTCGCCCGGAGAATCCTTCCAGTCTTCCGCTACGATTGGACTGGTTGCGCTATAACGCCGTCTTCCGTCAGCGGTTCGACGTTGTCTTCTCATCGAACGCGATGCCCCGCCGGCGAGTGTGGTGGAGTCAGGTACGCCGTTCAGCCACCCACCGACGAAGCCGGGTGGAAGCCAGAACGCTCCGATGCGGCGGCGGAGGGTCGCCGGCCGGAACGTTCGAGCGAGTTTGGATGTTCCCGTGGTCTTCAGACCTGGTCCAGTTGGCGTACCGTCTTGCCGTTTTGCAGCGCGGGTAAACTCTGAGCACTCAGCCATCAGGCGTCAGAAAAAGAACCAGCCCTCACCCTAGAGCAAGCTCTATTCAAGTGTAGAGGCTATCCCAACACCCTGTTCTTGCCGGAGTGCGAGCAGATGGCACACAAGATACCGCGGCGTTTTTCGAGGTCGCGCGGGCTGAAGCCCGCGGCTCAGGGGTTTTGGGACAGGCTCTAGCGTCTTGAACGACTCCGCACGCGGGAAACACGGCACTTTCCCCGCTACGCTCGAGCGTTACACGCAATAGCCCTCTCCCTGGGGAGAGGGGATCGTTAGAGGCCGGACCAGATCATCTTCGCACAGGGTCTACTGCTTGTACTTCACGGAGCAGCCGAAGGGCTTTGAGGCTGCGCGTGCGACGGCGGTTCCGTTGAGCAGTGCGCTGACGGCATCGGCAACGTAGTTGTGGGCGTTTTCTTTCTGGCCGTAGGGGTCGTCGCTTAGCGCGCCGTTGTAGGCGAGGACGCCCTTTTGATCGATGACGTACATGTGCGGCGTTGTCTTGGCGCCGTAGATGTGTCCGACCTTTCCGGCGGCGTCGAGCAACACCGGGTGGGCGATGCCGATGCGTTTGTTCCACTTCTTGATGTCATCGAGTTTGTCCTCGCAGAAGTAGCTGGAGTCGATGGCCCACCAGACGACGGGCTTTCCTTCGAACTTGGCCTGCGTCTTTGGGATGACCTTGGTCTTGTGAACGCGGTTGACGACGGGACACTGGTGGTTTGTCCACTCGAGGACGACGATTTTGCCTTTGGCGTCGGCGAGGGTGTGTTTCTTTCCGTTTTCGTCTTTGAGCGTGAAATCGGGTGCGGGTTTGCCGATTTCGGCGTGGGCGTGGGAATGGGCGTGGGCGTGCTGGGTGGACTTGGCTTTGCTGCCGGATCCGCAGGCACCGCAATCGGCCCAGGCGGGAACGGCGAAGGTCAATGCGGCGGCGGCGATCCACAGTTTACGTGCGTTCATCAGGAAACTCCTCTTGGACCTGGAGACGGACGATCTCCGGATCAAACGGTTTTGGACAACGTCAATTCAACACGATAAGTTCTCGTCACGGCCCCTGCAACGAAACAGGATACCCGGGTTGTTCTACGGCGAGCAAGGCGAAGGGGTCGAGGTTCGTTACGGCGATGTTACGTCATGAACGGTGAGGCGATGAAGGCGGTGGTGCTTCTGTCGGGCGGGCTGGACTCGGCCACGGCTGCGGCGATTGCGCGTCAGCGCGGTTTTTCGTTGCACGCGCTGACGTTTCAGTACGGTCAGCGCCACGCGATCGAAACGGAGGCGGCGGTGCGGGTGGCGTCTTCGCTTGGGGTGGAGCAGCACGTTTTTGAGACGATCGACCTGCGTGTGTTCGGTGGGTCGGCGCTGACGGATTCGATTGATGTTCCGAAATCGGGTGCGGCGTGCGCAGGAGGTAAGTCGGTCGAGGGAGACATTCCGGTCACGTATGTTCCGGCGCGGAACACGATCTTTCTCTCGTTTGCGTTGGGGTATGCGGAGGTGCTTGGGGCGACGGACATTTTCATCGGGGTGAACGCGGTGGATTACTCCGGGTATCCGGACTGCCGGCCTGACTTCATCGCGGCGTTTGAGCGTCTGGCAAAACTGGCGACCAAGTGCGGTGTGGAAGGCGCGGCGTTTACGATCCATGCGCCACTGATCGAGCTGTCGAAGTCGGAGATCATCCGGGAAGGCGTTCGGCTTGGCGTCGATTATGGGCTGACGCATAGCTGTTATGACCCGGCGACGGACGGCGCGGCGTGCGGCCGATGTGATAGCTGTGTGTTGCGTCGGCAGGGATTCGCCGATGCGGGATTGCGTGATCCGCTGGTGTATGGGTAGGTGCTGTCGCAATCTTGCACCGGTGGCGGTGCAAGACATGGCGGCGCTTCGCTTGGCCATGCCACCCGTCGGTTGGAAACCGGTGCCACACAACATGCCCGCGCCTTGGGCTTGGGCATGGCACCCATTGAGAATTCCGGGACAGCCTCGCGCCTTGGGCTTGGGCATGGCACCCGCGAAGAACTCCTGGACAGCGTCTCGCACTTCGCTTGCCACCCGACGGACAATTCGCCAGTGGTACCTCATCTGCGCCTCGTCATCACACCAAGTCTACGGCGCGAAGTCATCGGTTTTGGTGAAACCGGGTGGCACGCTGGGTTTGAAGGGGTCCTGGCCAAGCGGCGGGTTGACGGCAAGTTCTGAGATCAGGAGTTGCGTCATGCCGGGGTCGCCCTCGGGGTCCTCACGGTTGTTGTAGATGCGGCGGATGCCGCGTGGTATGGCGTCTTTGGTGCCGATCAGCCAGAGGACGTTCGGATCTCCTGGGACGCCCTTGCCCTCGACACGGACTTTTTGACACTCGACGCCGCCGACGGTTTCGCTGCCTTGCACTTCGATCTTCTTGGATTCGAAGTCTTTGCCGAAGGGGTCTTTTGAAACCAGTGAGCGAAAGAGCAGGCGCTGGAGGTCGGTGGCGTGTGCGCCGAGCACGGCGGGGTCCATGTCGATGTGGGCGAGTTTGGTCTCGGCGTCGACGAGGTAATACTCCTCACCGTCGGAGCCGATCGTGAACTCTTGCGTTTCGGTGGACTCGCGCGGGGTGAGCTTGGCTTCGGCGCGGAATTGGAGGATGTCCCACTTCGAGGGCTGGCCTATGACGGCGCGGCCTTCGAGTTTGGGCACGAGGGGTTCCACCCAGCCGGTGCCGATGAAGGCTGCCTGGTAGCTGACGGTCTTGATCTGGGCGAGTGCGGTCTGGGATTTCTCGAGGATTTCGCGCCCTTCCGATGCGTCGGGGTCCGCGGCGGCGGATCCGGCTGCGAGTACGCACGCCATCAGCACGCCGCCAGATCCCCAGAGCCTTGTCTGTCGCATTGTTGTATCTCCCAGTGCGGTTCTCAGGGCTGAGTCTTGTTCGCGAAGCGTCACGATACCGCCACCGCGATCGTCGATCCAGCACCGTTCGACAGGATCATACGAACCCTGGGGCTGGTGGCTTGTCTCGAGGCCCTCCGGGCTGTCGTCGGCGCGTTTGGTGTCAAATATCGACGTGGGCAGGACGAATTGGAGTCTGAGGCCTGCCGGATCGAAGCAAGAAGACACGGCGGGCCGTACAAACCGAGTGGATTGTTTTGAGGCGGCGGCGTGGCGCAAGATGCTGAACTTGATGCGTCGCCCGCGTGGGAAGACCGGCGGTCGCTTGGGACCGGGAGGTTTGAGATGAACGAGAGAACGATGCGAGATCGGTTTCATGCGATGGGGCCGCTGGTACTGCGCGTTGGGATCGCGGTCGTGCTGCTGCAGAGCGGGATTCAGAACACGGCGGAGTTGTTCCAGCGCGCGGACGTGCCGGGTCTGGAGACGGCGGACTCGACGACGTTGGCTGTGGCGTCCGGCGCGGACGTCACGCCGGAGCGCGTAAACTTCAGCCTGGACTGGGCGACGATTCTGGGGATCGGTGAGTTGGGCACGGCCGGGCTGCTGCTGATTGGCCTGGTGACGCGTTTGGTGGTGTTACCGATGCTCGCGGTGCTGGCGTATGGCATGACGGTCGGGTTCCCCGCTGCGCTGCCACCGGTCAATGCGACGACGATGCTGCTGTTGGGTGTCGCGGGCTTGTCACTCTTCGTGAGCGGTGGCGGGTGTCTGGCGGTGCGGCGCCGGCGGCGCCATCCGCAGACGACGGAATCCGCACCGGTTCGCAAGAAATATGAGGAGCCGCGGGAGTTCGTCCGCACGCGCCGGCCTGTGACGCAGCGCGTTAGAGATTGGTTCTCCCGTCGTCGAGGCGGCCAGCCGGCGTATGCCATGCCACTGAAACGACGACGATGGTGGGGATAGACGCTGCGGCGGGCGTCGGAATTGGCGTGGGCGGAGCGGATTCTCCATTGTTGCGAAACGCTCGCACCTGACGCGGCGCAGTTTCTATTTCTGCTCTGGGGGTCGGATTGCGGTTCAGCGCACGTCACCGGTCGTACGCCTTGCGATCATGACACTCCCTGCGGCAAGTAGGAACAAGCTGAGATTCAACAGGCCCCACTCGGACACTGTGGGGACCAGAGGCGGAAAGACGATGCCTTCTTCTACGGTGACGGTGAATTCACACCCGCTGTCGTCGGCCCAGGACCCGAGTTGGACGAGATAGGTATCGCCGACGGTAAGTCCCTGGACGGTGATGTCGCCGAGGAACAGGCTCGCTTCGTTGTCGCTACAGGCGAGTTCGACCCACGAAGCGGCGTTACAGATGTCGGCCTGGTCGACCTCGTAGACGACGAAGACGGAATCGGTGCCCACGGACCCAATATCGGTTCGGACGCGTGCGGCTGTCGTCTCCGCGACGAACGTCGCCCATACGTCGAGGATGCCGTTTCCGGTGTAGCAGGCTGCGGGCGCCGGTCCGGTCGGGTTTTGATCGAGGCAGACATCGAGGGCGACGCCCGGTCCTCCCCACGGGGCCGGCGGCGCCGTGGCGCAATCGTCCTGGGCTCTGGCGTGTGCTGCTGCGCACGCCAAGATCCCGTACCACGCGATGACCATCGCACCGGTTCTGCGCATGGTGCGGCGGCGCTGGGCCAACCTCCCTTTATCGCTCACCTCGGCTTCGCTTTGAGATGTATTTGTCTGCGCGGCCTGTGCCGGCTGCACGTGTTGTCGTGTCTTGCGCATCTTCGTAGCCCCTTCACGCATACCCTCGGACCCAACTGGACGTGTGGGCGCATTTTAGGGCGTGGGGTGTAGGAGTGCAATCGAATTCGCGATCGCCGATCGTCATTCTGTGCGACTCCAGATTGCCAGGTAGCTGAAGTAGCACTGTGCGCAAACGGAATGTTTCCAGAGGCTATCCCACAACCCTGTTCTTGCCGGAGTGCGAGCAGATGGCACATAAGATTCCCAGGCGTATTGCGAGGTCGCGCGGGCTGAAGCCCGCAACTCAGGGGTTCTGGGATAGGCTCTACTGCTGCACGGTTCGGTTTCGCGATCCATCGGCGGTCCGTTTGGGAGTCGCCCGCTGGGATTGACCGGTCACTGTCGATTCGAGTCCCTGTGTGACTAGAGCAAGCTCTATCCGATTGTAGCGTTCGGGGGTCCATCTCGCCCTGAGAATCCTGCCAGTCTTCCGCTACGTTTGGACTGGTTGCGCTATAGGGATGCGCTGGTGGATCCGGTAGAAGGAGCTGCGTGCAGTATCCGGTTGGCGTCGACACTTCGTCTCGTCCATCGACGCGCCGTGACCGAAACGCATGGCTGGCGTCGCGGAACGCCGGCCCGCCGCTTGCGGGCCGCGCTCTTCGTCACGTGCATCCGCATCTGTCGCGGGGTTCGCACCGTTCTTGGATCCGGCGTCCGGAGGAGCATCTCGAGCGGAAGGGAAGGCGCTCGGAATCTGGTGACTGTTCCAGCGAGTTTGGTGCGTTCTCGAGTTGTTCGCTGTCTCACGGTCGCGGGTGGGAAGGTCGTCCGCGTCAGCATGTGGGCGGAACAAGAAGTCGAACAGCCACTCCGGAATCGGCACCGGCTTGGTGGAACGGTTCGCCCCGATGGCGATGTTGTGGTCCGCGGGGGCTCGTGACGACCGACTTGACCGATGTGGACTGAAGCGTGTAACCTCTGAGGGAACCGGTACTTCTGGTCACTCCGGGCAGTCCCTGCCACGGTGTGTCACCCGTTGTCACCCGAGTTGGAGGAGTGGCCGAGCGGCTGAAGGCGACGGTCTTGAAAACCGTTAGGCGCGAAAGCGTCTCGGGGGTTCGAATCCCTCCTCCTCCGGTTTTCTTTTGATGCCATCCTGATGGGCTCCATCGCCGGGGCGTCCGGGGTGGGAGCATGAAACGGTGAGAGCAGACTGCCGTCGGCTTCTCCAGGTGGTGTCGACACGTCTCGATGAGCACATCTCGGCCCGCGGAAATCCGGCCGCCCCGCCATTGGAAGAGGCCACCCTGCCCGCTCACGCCTGTGCAGTACGCCACGCGGTCTTCGTGGTCCGCTAATGTCCTCATTCGCGTCGACTCGATACTTCTGCCGAATGCGAAAGTCGGGAAGACCGTAACTCTCTCCGATAGTTATTCAGAAGCTTTCCTATGAACCGGACCCGTCGGTCCGCAGCGCGAAGGACGATCAACGATGGCCACGAAATCCGCAGAAACCGAACCGACGGCGAACGGACCCGACGCCGAGGTGACGACCAGCGAAGCCGACGGAACGACAACCACCGAGGTCAACGAAGCGGAAACGGGTGACAAGAGCCCTCAGCCCGATATCGGTGAGTCGTTCTTTCGCGATCTTCTCAACGAGCTGGGCGACGGGGTCTACTTCGTCGATCCTGACCGTCGGATCAGCCTGTGGAATAAGGGGGCGGAGCGCATTACAGGATTCCCGGCCGAGGATGTCATCGGCAAGTGCTGCGCGGACAACGTCCTTCAGCATGTCGACGACAAAGGCGAGTGCCTCTGCACAAGCACCTGTCCGCTTGCCGCGACGATCAAAGATGGGAAGCGCCGCTGCGCCGATGTATTTCTTCACCACAAAGACGGCCACCGCCTTCCGGTTCGCGTGCAGACCTCGCCCCTCTTTGATCGCTACGGCTGGATCGTCGGTGGCATCGAGACCTTTCGGGACAACTCCGAGCGGCAGGCCGACGCCGAACGTCTGCGCAAACTCGCAAGGATGGCGTTCCTTGATGAGTTGACCGGGATTTCCAACCGGCGGTATCTCGATTCCGCTCTTCGCTCGAGATTCTCGGAGCTCAACCGCAATGAAATGAACTTCGGGCTCATTATGATCGACGTCGATCACTTCAAGCAGTTCAACGACAATTACGGTCACGAAACCGGTGACCGAGTCTTGCAGGTCGTCTCCGAGACCCTGTCGAAGAACTGCCGCAGCTTTGACACCGTCGGCCGATGGGGTGGTGAGGAGTTCGTCGTCATCGTCGGTGACGCAGGGGCGGAAGACGTCCGGCGGCTGGCCAGTCAACTTTGTGCGTTGGTCGCTTCCTCCAGTGTTACGGCGGGTGAGAATCGCCTGAGCGTCACCATCTCGCTCGGTGCGACAACGGCGCGAAAGGACGATACGCCTCAGACACTCGGCAGCCGGGTCGACGCACTGCTCTACCGAAGCAAGGATACCGGCCGGAATCGCGTCACGTTCGCGTAGCGCCGGAACGGTACGGTCCTTTCGCATCGTCCGACACCTTCTTCGGCGCCGATTTCGTCTCGTACAACCTGACCGTCCACATCGCCTGCTCACGGGAAGCTGCATCGTCCGTGTGGGATCTCCGCACGTTTCAAGTCGAATGACGCTTCCCAGGGTTCTGCTGTATCCTGTGAAACCGCGTGCATCTCGACCCGAGGCTTTGAGACGCACCGCACCGCCGAACTTGCGACAGGTCCGTCGGCCGGGTAGCTTGGCATCGAGCGACGGATACAACCGGCCAGGCAATGAGGGCAGGATCATGAGACCCACGGTTAGATTCCTCAGCGACGAGTTGCTCGCGACCATCCTCGGCGAGGCGCGGACGCTGCTGTCCAAGCTCGGCGTCGAGATTCACAACGAGGCCGTCCTGACCCTACTGGCGGATCACGGCGCGAAGATCGATGTCGAGAATCGTCGTGTGCATCTCAAAGGATCGCTGATTGACCAGGCGCTGGCGTCCGTACCGTCGTCCTTTGCTCTGTACAACGTGCTGGGCGAACAGACGCACGATTTCTCCGGGTCCAACATCCACTTCACGCCCGGTTCGGCAGCCATCAACGTACTCGACGACGAAACGAGTACGATTCGAACACCGGACACGCGTGACTACATTCGCTACGCCCAGGTGGTCAGCCGTTGCGAGCACATCGCGTCGCAGAGCACGGCGTTGATTCCCGCCGACGTTCACGAGCGGATTTCCGACAGCTATCGACTCTATCTGAGCTTGCTCTTTTGCGAGAAACCCGTGGTGACCGGCGCGTTTACGATCGAGGCGTTCCCCATCATGAGGGACCTCCAGCTCGCCGTGCGCGGGTCACGTGAATCGCTGGCGGAAAAGCCGCTGACCATCTTTTCGTGCTGCCCGAGCGCACCGTTGAAATGGAGTGACGTGACGTCGCAGAACGTCGTGGACTGCGCGACGATGTCGATCCCCGTGGAGTTCGTCTCGATGCCGCTGGCCGGTTTCGTCGCGCCGGTCACACTGGTGGGTTCACTCATACAGCACACGGCCGAGACGCTCAGCGGAATCGTGATCAGCCAACTGACGCGACCCGGCACGCCGATTCTGTACGGCGGATCGCCGGCCATCTTCGACGTTCGCTATGAAACGACACCGATGGGTGCCGTCGAAACGATGATGATCGACTGCGCCTACAACGAAATCGGTAAGCACCTCGGCATCCCGACGCAGGCGTATATTTCCTTGAGCGACAGCAAACAGCTCGACGCCCAAGCCGGGCTGGAAACGTCGATGGGTGCCACCTTGGCGGCACTGTCCGGCATCAACAACATTTCGGGCCCGGGCATGCTCGACTTCGAGAGCTGCCAGAGCCTCGAGAAGCTGGTTCTGGACCATGAAATCTGCGGCATGATGCTCCGCATGGTCGACGGCATCGAGCCCAGGGACGATGTCCCTGCCCTTCCGCGGTTCGAGGAGCTGATCGCGGATCACCACCTGCTGATCTCCGAGCACACGCGGCGACACCTGCGGACGGAGCATTTGTTCCCCGGTCCTGTCATCGATCGCGCCAACCGAGCGCGATGGCAGGAAGAAGGTGGAACAAGCCTCCGGCAGCGCGCCCACCGCGAGGTCGAACGGCTTCTCGGCGAGTTCGAACCGTCGCGGCTCGGTGTCGATGTCAAAGCCGACCTGACGGAGCGCATGACGGTCGAGGCTCGGCGTTATGGAATGGACAGCCTTCCCCGGTGCGACGCATGAACGACACGTCCACCGTCGCGGCTGCCGAGCTGATCCCCTCGCGCGGTGCCGTTCTGGAGCTTCAGGGGATTCCGCGCGGGCATGTCGTCCCACGCGAAATCGAGTCGCTTTGCGATCAGGCCATGGCGTTGTTCGTCCAAACGGCCGAGCCCGCCGGGATCATCAAACGTGTTTCCGCAGCGGAGTTTGCGACCATCTATGCGGGCGAAGGTCGAAACGAACCACAGACGCCGGTGGCGGAGATCTTCCCGCGGGCTGATCGTCTGGCGCTCATCGCAGTGACGTTGGGGCCGAGTATCAGCCGTGAGATTTCGGAACGATTTCAGTCCGACGACCTGGCGCTGGCCTGCATGTTGGATGCGGTCGCGTCCGTGGCGGCGGATCATCTGGCGGAGACCGTCCAGCAACGACACGTGGACCGACGCCGTGAGTTGAAGGAGATCGATCAGGAAGCCCGTGCTCTTCGATACAGCCCGGGCTATTGCGGTTGGCATCTCAGCGGGCAGCGAGCGTTGTTTGGTTTCCTTGATCCCGAGCCCATAGGACTGTCGCTTCGTGACAGCTTCCTGATGGACCCGCTGAAATCGGTTTCGGGTGTCGTGCTGATCGGCGCCGGTTGGATTCATGCGTTCGACAACGCCTATCCGTTCTGCACCGATTGCCATGCGAGGGGTTGTCGCGAGCGCATGGACGTTTTGGGACAGGGATGAACGCGACGTGGATTGTGGGAGACTGAGCATGGACACACTGTCGGATCTGGCGGACGGCGTCGTCAACGGTGACGAGAGCAAAGTGTCGGCGTTGACGGCGCAGGCGATCGACACGGAGGGCTCGGCCAAGCGGATCCTCGACGACGGGCTCATTCGAGGGATGACCATTGTCGGAGAACGCTTCAAAGCCCATGAGATCTTTCTTCCCGATGTGTTGATGGCGGCGAAGGCGATGTACGTCGGGCTGGGCTTACTTCGCCCGCTTCTCATCGAGGAAAACGTGGACTCGCTGGCGAAGGTGGTCGTCGGGTCGGTTCAGGGCGACCTGCACGACATCGGCAAGAACCTCGTCGGCATCATGTTGAAAGGAGCCGGCTTCGAGGTGATCGACCTTGGAAACGATGTGTCGCCGTCCCGGTTTGTCGAAGCCGCCAAGGAGCACGATGCCTCCGTCATCGGTCTGTCCGCGTTGCTCACGACGACCATGCCGGTCATGAAATCCGTCGTGGACGAGGTTCGCTCGCAGGGATTGGGCGATCGTGTCAAGACCATCGTCGGCGGTGCGCCGGTCTCGGAGGATTTCGCGCGCAAGATCGGTGCGGACGCGTACGGTTTCGACGCGGCCAACGCCGTGGACAAGGTCAAGACGCTGGTCGGGAAGAACTGAAGATGGACCCGCTGGCTGAACGAATCGACAGGCGTGACGTCCTTCTGGTCGACGGCGCCATGGGAACCATGCTGATGGACAGCGGTCTCGAACCCGGGCAGTGCCCCGAGTCGCTGAACCTATCGCAGCCCGAGCGGTTGAAACACATCGCCGAGGTTTACCTCGCTGCGGGTGCCGACATTTTGGAGACCAATACGTTTGGCGCTTCGCCGCTGAAACTCTCGCCATACGGACTGGAGCGTGAAACCGAAGCCATCAACCTGGCTGCGGTGAACGCGGTGCGTGAAGTCGCCGGTTCACGGGCGTACGTGGCTGCGTCGTGTGGACCCAGTGGAAAGTTGCCCACACCCTATGGCGACACCGAACCCGACGACATCTACCGGAGCTTCCTTCGCCAGATGCAATGCCTCGTCGGTGCCGGCGTCGACGCCATTCTTGTCGAAACGATGATCGATCTTTCCGAGGCCTGCTTGGCCGTTCGTGCGGCGAAAGAGGCGTGTCCGGAGATCCCCGTCATCGCATCGTTGACCTTTGACGCCACACCGCGCGGTTTCTACACGATCATGGGCGTGAGCATCGAACAGGCCGCGCGGGAGCTCTGCGGCGTCGGCGCCTGCGCGGTCGGCTCCAACTGCGGAAGCGGAATCGAAAGCATGGTCGCCATCGCTGAGGCGTTTCGGAAATGCACCGACCTGCCGCTGATCATTCAATCGAATGCGGGGCTACCGGACACTTCGGGCGGCGCGCTCGTGTATGATGAAACCGCGGAGTACATGGCCGCCAAGATCCCTGTGCTGCTCGACGCGGGCGCATCGATCCTCGGCGGATGTTGCGGGACCACACCGACTCACATCCGCGCCTACCGTGCAACGATTGACGCCGCGACTGCGGTTCAATAGGCCCTACGGATGAGTGTGCGTCGGGACACGCCAAGCGCAGCCCCTCTCGAAGCCGTCTGAACACCATGTCTGCGCAAGCCATCGGGTGACCCCGGCGGGTCACCCGATGGAGGCTGCGTACGTCAGCGTATCGAACGCGCCGGGTCGGCTATGGAACCGGACACGGAAGCGCGTTACACGGATCGGCGGCCGACGGATTATAAGGATACGGCGCCCCTCGGAACGCGTTGAGATTGTCCACGATGTCCGAAATGGTGATCTTCATGTCCAAGCACGATCCGTTCGGCGGAACACCGACTTGGTCTGCCCTGGCCTTGCGAGGCGCACAGGGATCGTTCTTGAATTTCTCGATGAGCGCCACCGTGTCGAACGGAATCGCGACAATCCCGTTGGGCGGCGTCCACGAACACGAAACAGGGTCGAACATCCCAACCAGATCACCGTAGCGACTCGTCACCAGGGGCAACGGCGCCGAGTAGTTTGCCGGGTCGGTTGGATCGCAGGCACAGTCGATGGCCTGGACCTCATACTGAGCGCCGGGGATCACCGGCTCGCCGTACACGTCGATCAGACCGAGCGCACCCCAGTCGCGGCAGTCCATCTGGCAGGACAGGTTCGCCACCGTGAACGTGGGCGGCGTGACTCCGTCGTCAGAGCCGCTCTGCTCCGTCATGGGCCGCGGGTCCGTCGCCCACATCTTCTGACCGTTCCAGATGGCATAGCTGCCGGGCAGGTTCACGAGAGTCACACGGAGCGCCGTCTGGCGACCTGCGTTGCCGGGGACCATCGAGATCGTGCGCGGCTTGGCGATCGGACTGGGCTCCACCGCCGGCGGATCCGCCACAGGGCAAGTCGTTACGCAATCGCAGCAGACGTCGGTCGTACCGTCCGGATTGACGGTCCGCGTCTCTTCGCACACCGTTCCGACCGGGCATGCCCCCACACAGGTCGGAATCCCAGCCGGGCCACCGGTCGCCATGCGGACCGTAGCTGCCGTGATTCCCATGAACCCATCGAGCATGCTACCTGGACATCCTTCGAAGTCGATCCGGTAGGAAACGTCGAAGAAACTGTCGACATTGAAGTTTCCGTTCCCAAGATCCGTGAGGGTTGTTTGCCCCGGGCTGGGCTGACCGAAGTCCGACCCGCCGGTTACGCGGAACGTACAGAAATCCGGATCGCCGAACAGCTCGCCCTGCAAGCGCACCATGTCTGTGGCAAATGACTGATCGCCTTCGCCCGGTGTGCGCGGGCCGGTGTGCGTTTCGCTGGCAACCGGAACCGCGAGATGCCGGTTGAATCCCTGAAGGGCTCCGGTTCCACGAACGGTGAGTTCCAACGTCGAATCAAACCGCTCGACTTCGCCGCCAAGCACGCCACCCGGCGTGCGCACGACGTTGAAGAAGTCACGGTGGATCGGGTCCAACTCGATCGTCGTCCCCGGGGGGAGACCGTTGATGATCTCGTGGACTTCTTGCGGGCCGATGTAGGGACACCCAGCCGGTGGAAGCTCAACGGTTCCCGTTCCGTCGTCCGGTTGCTCACAGGGGTCTACCGGTTGTGGCGTCGGCTCGGCATGGCACTCCTCCAGACCGCGGCACTCACAATCCACCGCCGTCGTCGTCCCGGCCGCCGGATCGTACTTGAGGCACCGGGATGCACACAACTCGTTGGTGTCCAGACAACCCGCGTTTCGACAAGCGGTTCCGTCCGTCGTCGGCTCACAGATGGCCGGTACGCAGTTGCAGCACACGCCGATCGTCCCGTCCGGATTCGTCGTCTTCGTCTCTTCACAGATAAACCCTGCCGGACAGAATCCTTCACACGTCGGCAACGGCGCCGCGCCGCCCGTCTGCATGCGAATGGTGGCCTCGGTCGCCCCCGCATAACCGTCAAGCTGGCTTCCAGGACAGCCCTCGAACTCGATCCGATACGAGACGTCGAAGAAACTGTCAATGTTGTACAAACCGCTGCCGACATCGGTCAACGTTGTCTCACCGAGTCCCGGTAGACCGTTGCCCGTACCGCCCACGACGCGGAACGTGCAGAAATCCGGATCGCCGAACAACTCACCCTGCAGCAGGTACATGTCATTGGGGAACGTCTGCACGGCCGCCCCCGGCTCGCGCGGTCCGGTGTGAACCTCGCTGTTCACCGGAACGGCCAGGTAACGATTGAAGCCTGCCAACGACCCGGTTCCACTTACGTTCAACTCGAGTGTCGATTGGAAGGTCTCAACCCGGCCACCCAGCGATCCACCGGTCGACGACGTCGTGCTGATGAAGTCACGATGAATCGGATCCAGCTCGATGGTTGTGCCCGGAGGCAGGCCTTCGATGATTCGATGGACTTCCTGCGGACTCAGGTAGTCGCAGCCGATCGGCGGAAGCGACACGGTGCCGGTCCCGTCGTCCGGTTGCTGACACGGGTTGTCGGGCTCGACGCCCGGAACGGCATGACAGTCATTGGCCGGGTCACCACATTCACAATCCGTCACGATCGTGAGGCGGTTGATGGCGTCGTACGCCAGGCATTTCGACTGACACACCTCCCAAATGGCCGAACAAAGCGCCGGCTCGCAGGCCGAGCCATCGGCGGTCGGACCACAGGGGATATCCACGCAATTGCAGCAAATATCGATCGAACCGTCCGATTGCGGCACTTCCGTCCGCTCGCAACGCGTTCCAGGCGGGCAATCACCGACGCAACTCGGCGGTGTCGCCGACGGCGTCGTCATATGAATGGACGCCAATGTCAGACCCGTGTAGCCCTCGAGCAGACTGCCCGGACAACCCTGGAACTCGATCTGATACGTGATGTCGAAGAAGCTGTCGACATGGAACGTACCGTCACCAAGGCCCGTCAAGGTCGTCTGGCCCGGGCTCGGCAAGCCGAGGTCCGTTCCACCGGTCACGCGGAACGTGCAGAAGTCCGGATCGCCGAACATCTCACCCTGCAAACGGACCATCTCATTCGGGAACGTCTGGACCGGTTCGCCTGGACTTCGCGGACCAGTATGAACTTCGCTGGAAACGAGAACCGCCAGGTGTCGATTGAACCCCTGCAGGTCTCCGGTTCCACGAACCGTGAGATCCAGTACTGAATCGAACGCCTCGATCTCACCACCGTGCGTTCCGCCGGCCTGCGTCGTGATGTTGAAGAAGTCGCTGTGGATTGCGTCCAGCTCAATCGTCGTGCCCGGCGGAAGACCGGCAATGATCTGGTGGACTTCAACGGGGCTAAGGTACTCGCACCCGGCCGGTGGCAGCGCCACGGTTCCTGAACCGTCATCCGGAACGACGCAGGGTGGCGCCGGAGGCGGAGGCGGAAGCTCGACGTGGCAGTCCTGCGCTCCGATTCCGTTCAGGCAGGCACAGTCAATGATCGTCGACCCGGCCCCCGGGTGATAGTTGGCACACGTGGCCAAGCACCGCTCCTCTGGAATCGGCGAGCAGGCCTGCGGTTCGCACGCGGTTCCCGCGGCGTTAGGCATGCACGCAGGGAATTCGCACGCGTCATCGACGCCGTTGGCCGGGCTCACGTCACCCAGACAAACGTCCGACCCAACCGTCGACGGATATCCACCCTGGAGTTCACAATCCACCACGTCCGTGTCGATGCACGAACCGTCCGGAAGGCAACAGGCCCCCGGCGGATAGGTCTGATGATTCGGGTTGATCAGGTTTGCGACATGAACACCCGCGCCCAGCACCCGCGAGTCGTACAGCGGAATACACTGATCGACGTGCGTGTACGTCCCCGACGGCGGCAGGCAATCAACTACTGTGGCCAAATGCAGTGCGACATGGTTGAAGGCCGGCGTGAGCACGCCCGGCAGAGCGACCTCGACGAACACGTCGAAGAAGCTGTCAACCAGGAAGGGATCAGCCGTTTCCTCCAGCCGACCGAGTGACGGTCGAAGTCCCGCACCCGCGCCGGCGGTCACGGTCACGCCGCCTCCGCTGAGACTCATGGACACGATCTCGGTATCCATTGCGTGTGGCAACGCACCGGACCCGTCCATCTTACGCTCAACGGTCACCGGCCCTGACGCGATGACGCTGATGTCGGCGATGCAGTCCAGGTCCATGTCGATGCCGACCAGAGCACGCGTCGGCATCTGGTCCGTACCATCGGGACAGGCGTCCAGCCAGTGCGATCCGGGACCACAATCCCGGCAAACAGGCTCCAACTCGCACGCGTCGTCGACCCCGTTGCCGTTGGCGTCACCCTCACACGTGCTTCCCACGCCCTGCGGAGCGCCATGGATCAGTCGACAGTCCTCGCGTCGCAGTTCCTGGCACGTACCGTCGGGAAGACAACAGGCTTCACGCGGGAACGTCCCGTGATTTGGCGCAACCAACCACGCCGCGGGCGGCTGCATGGGAAACGCCGGCGAATCATAGAGCGGAATGCACTGTGTAACATGGAAGTAGGTTGCCCACGGAGGCAGACAATCGATCGTCGATTGCAGATGGACCGGAACATCGTTGTAAAGCGGAACGGGCATTCCGGCGCCGCTGACCTCAACGTAGACGTCGAAGAAGCTGTCGCTCAGGAACGGATCCGTCGGCTGCTCGACGATGGCACCCAGCGACCGCCCCAGCGCGCCGCCCGAACCGCCACCCCCGGCTTTCATCGTCACGCCGCTTCCCGTCAGCGTCATCGCCACGATTTCCGTATCGATGACGTCCGTGTGCCCGTCGACCGGGCTCGAACCGGGGTACTGGGCTGAATCATCCAGCGCCGCGGTGCGCTGAATCGCCACGGGACCGCTTAGAACCAAATTGGTCTCCGCGATGCAATCGCCGTCAAAGTCGATTCCCACAAGCGCCGCCGTCGGAAGTTGATCGGTCCCCGCCGGACAGGTGTCGACCCAGTGGGCGCCCGGACCGCAATCCCCGCACGGGTCGTCCGATTCGCACGCGTCATCCGTTCCGTTGCCGTCGGCATCGCCCGCGCAACCGCTGACGGCACCACCCGGTGCACCATTAGAAAGCCTGCAATCCTCGCTGGTCATCATGGCGCACGAACCGTCATCCAGGCAGCACGCACCAATCTGCGATGGCGCAACACAAGCGTTATCCGCCCCATCGCCGTCAGGATCGCCCTGACAAACCGACGCACCGAGCGTTCCCGGCGCGCCGCCCATGTCGTCGCAGCAAAGCGAATCGACCATGATGCAACGGTTGTCCGGCAGGCAGCAGACCTGAAGCGATCCCGTACACAACGCTCCCTGCGGCGTTCCACCAATGATCGCGCAGTCGGCCGGATCAATGTCGATGCACGTACCATCCGCCAGGCAGCAGCCGTCCGGAAAACGCGGCGGAATGATACCGTGCGCACCACTGCGCCCCTGATCCAGTTCCGTCGGCACTTCGATACCGGGTACGGGGAAGAAGTTGGCGGTCGGATCCTCCGCGAGTGGCGGCGGTTCGTACTGCCAAGCCATCGGCCCGACGTTCTCGAGGAGCAAAGGAGCATCCGGCGTCAGCGAATGGGCAACACCACTTCCTACTTCACTGAACTCCAGCGTCACGAAGACGGAGATCCCGCCGCCGTTGGCACCGTTGAAGTTCGCTTCGCCGCCGATCCCCGCGTTCGTCTCCAAGATCGACATGAAGCCGGTCGATGGCACGAGTCCATCCAGCTGAATCGTGACATCGAAGAATGAGTCAATCCCCGTCACATCGGGGACCGCGATCGGATCCACGCTCTTGAGACTCAGTTCGATGATTTCGATTTCCACCGGCGCCGGGCCCGGCATCGGCGCGGGCTGACGTCGTTGGATCACCGTGTCGATCGCGCCGGCGTACCCCGGTAACGGATCGCCTCGAAGTTCGATCGTTCCCTGCCACGGTAGCGATCCAGGGAAGAAGAAGTCCGCCGGAATCGGCAGATACGCACCGGTCCCGCCGATCACGACACGGGTCGAACCCGCCGTCGTCTCGAAGTGGTCGTTACCAGGGAGGATAACGGTCGATCCGGGACACAATCCCGGACTGCAGGCGAGACCATCACCCTGGTAATCGCCCGTCGCGTTGAACAACCCCGGACAAGTCCCGGCCGTCGACAGCACACACCAAGGGGACTCGCCGACACAGCACGCGCCTGTAGGAATCCCGCACGCGTCGTCCACCATCTGAAACGCCGCGATCGCGTGACCGACATCTTGAAAGTCAATCAACCCGTCACAGTTCACGTCGCACTGTGGCAAGCCCGACCCCGGCGAGTTCAGTTCGTTGATCGCGCACGCCGTAACCACCGAAATGTCGGCCATGGTCGGCATGCCGTCGCCGTTCAGATCGGCGTTGCACGGACAGGCGTAACCGCAATTGCCACACACCTGCAGCGCTCGGGCCTTCTGGCTGCACGGTGGTTCCCACTGGTTCGTACAGCACGAATCGAGCAGCGGAAACGAGCAGACCGTGTCGCAGCAAGCCGGATCGTTGCACCCGGGCCCCGGTCCGATGTACTCACAGCAGAGGCCCGACGTCGGACTTCCGCAGACGTCCGCACAATCCTGAGGACAGGGCACGTACTCGCCGGAACTGCAGATTCCGTCTCCACAGATCTGCGCGCTGGCAACGCCGCCTGACAGGCACAATGCCAGAATTCCGCTAATCGCAAGGATCCCTCTCATCGCACATCTCCCTTCAGATTGACGCGTTGGGCTTGGAGATTCTCGAAGTGACTCGATGCGGCGTCGTAGCATCGGTCGGCGCCGTGGACCACCCGTCCGGCTCTTTCTACCATGATCTCCACAACATGCAGACGTGAAGATCCGATGGGTGTCAGTGAATGACACATGGCGTCCCCTCAGAAGCCGGACAGGTAAGGCCATGACCGGGCGAACCTCATCCCCACACCGGTCATCGGACCGGTCCGGTTGATGTCTGGTCGCCCCGCCAGAAACCTTTAGCTTCGGTACTTTACCACAACGCGCCGCGCCCGCAAATAGCACATCCACAAAATAGCGTCAAATGTGCCGCCAAAATTACAGTGCCGCTTCCCTTTTGGTGTATACTAGGCTCATCGCCGATCCAACGCCCTGTCAGCGGTCTCCGGAGGCACCTTGCCACGCGGTCTCTTCATCCGCACAATGTCGTCGGACAAGAAACGTTCGAACCAGGAGCCTCAAGATATGCCCACCGCCCAGTTCATCCTCGACAAAAAGGGCGCGGAAGTAGCCACCATCAAGTGCGGCGACACCGCCCTGGATGCCGCCAAAGTCATGAATGACCGCCGGATCGGCGCCCTTGTCGTCATCGATGCCGACAAAGTCGTCGGGATCTTCACCGAACGCGACATTCTCTGCCGCGTGGTCGCCGATGAACGGTCGCCCGGTGACATCAACGTCTGCGACGTCATGACCTCTCCCATGGCTTGCTGCCGGAGAGACACCAACCTGACGGAGTGCAAGACGGTCATGACCAGCAAGCGAATTCGACACCTCCCGGTCGTCGAAGACGGAAAACTCTACGGCATGATCTCCTCCGGCGACATCCTCGCCAGCGAGAGCGCCGAGCAGCAGGCGACGATCGAGTATCTCAACGAGTACCTCCACGGACACCGGTAGCCATGCGAGTCGGTGTCATCTCCGATACGCACGATCGACTGCCGTTGATCGATGCCGCGCTCGAGTTGTTTGCGGAGCAACAGGTCGAAGCCGTCATCCACGCCGGAGATTTCGTTGCCCCTTTTGCCGTTCGGCGTCTTCAGCGCTACGACGGCCCCCTGCACGCAACGTTCGGCAACAATGACGGTGAGCGAAACGGCCTCGGCGAACTCATCCCCCACCTCACGGACGGACCACGTTTTGTCGAGCTGGGAGGCAAACGTATTCTGATCCACCACTTCATCGACTGGTGTGCGCCCGCTGACATCGATCGCGCCGACATCATCATCACCGGACACACCCATGAAGTCGTCAACCGTTTCGACGGTCCCAGGCTGTTTCTCAACCCCGGCGAGTGCTGTGGCTGGGTGACCGGAAGGTGTACCGTCGCCGTTCTTGATACGGACGGTCCTTCCGCGCAAATTCACGATTTGGAGCAGACCTCATGAAGACCCGCGCACGAGCGCTACGAACAACGGCCGTGCTGTGCATCCTGACGCTGAGTATCGTCGGTTGCGTTCGAAGGACCATCACCATCACGACCGAACCACCCAACGCGATGGTCTTTCTCAACGATGAGGAGGTAGGCCGAAGCACGGTCAACACCGACTTCCTCTGGTATGGAGACTATGACGTGGTCATCCGGAAGAAGGGCTTCCAAACGTTGCAGACGCACTGGGAAATCAATCCGCCCTGGTATCAGACCATCCCGATGGACTTCTTCGCTGAGGTCCTCTGGCCCGGTCAGCTCCACGACCAACATGCCAAACACTTCGTGCTGGAACCGGCCAAGACGCCGAGTCAGGAAGAATTGATCAGTCGCGCCATCGAAACGCGCAAGAAGGCTTTCGATCGGCGAAAGTAAGGAAGTGAAACGGTCTAGACCGCCAACCTGCGTCCGAAGAAGATCTTGCTTCCGGTCAGAAGAAGCAGCGCCGAAATCATCAGACCCCACGCCGACACCGTCGGAATGCTATCCGGAGGATCCAACCCGACGATCGACTCGACCAGCACCACGAAATCGGAGTAGTCTTCATCCGAGACGCCACCTCCCACCAGGCCATCCTCGAACGCAATGATCCATTCACTGTCGGTGAACAACCCCGACGATAGCGGCCAGATTTGCAGTTTGGTCGAACCGTTCCCCTGGTACGTCAGCGCCTGGGGCGCATCGCTCAGATTCTTTGAGTCCTCCGAAAAAACGGTGTAGTCGAAAGTTGAGGGATCACCGTCTCCGCCCGCACCGGTCGCAGCACCGTAGACATCGACATAGAAACCGAAGTTGCCGCTAAAATCCACAACACCGGAGTCGACAAAGATGACGTCTACGGTCCCGTCCGCATAGAACGACACCAACGACTGGTCGCCGGGAGCGCTGGCGCCGGAAAACACCTGAACCTTCTTCGTCGGGTCGGCGACATCGTAAAGGCCGAATCGATTTGATGCCGTCAGCGACGTCAGCTCCAAGATAAATGTCGAAAGGGACCCGCCGGCGGCGGTATTCGTGAAAACAGCTTGGGGCGATTGGCCGGCAATCGCATCGACCACGGGTCCACTGAAATAGATGCCCGACGGCACATCCGTATGCGTGTTGGTGAACAGAAGTTGGAGGTCGTTATCCCCGAGTGGACTGATCGGGCGGGTATTGAAGACATCGGCCTGAGCGGGGACCACGATCGAGCCCAGTGCGAACCCCACAACCCCAAGAATCGACAGGAACTGCAGCTTCCTACGCCCCACCATCAAAGTCACTCCCTTCCCCGACAGAGCACAGCACAGTCCGCCGCCCTGTCAAACCAGTCGACACGCTCCCGTGTCGCTCTTCCGTGGCGTTGCACGCCCGGCGCACAGCACCAGACTACCAAAACCGCCCGTTTCGGTCAACGAACCAGGCACCGTTGGCCAACTGATTGCACTGGAGGCTCCCCGCAACGCCCGGGAAAAGGACTTATCGGAACGAAATCGGCTTCCCCGCGCCTGAAGCGGCCTCCGGATTCGTCGCCTGCAACGACCTCACGATCGTCGTTGCACGTTGACGATCATCGCCCATCCGCCTCCCCCCACGCCGACCCGGCCGCGCCGATCATCCCCGCGTCGTATCCCAGCTTCGCCAGCCCCACCGCCGGAACATCCTCGTGCAGCGACGACCGGTTGGAAGTGACATAGGCTGTCACGCTATCCAGCAGAAATGCTCCGGCCCGGCTCATCCCCCCGCCCAAAACGACAATCGCCGGGTTGTAGACATGTTGAATGTTGATGCACGCCACACCTAGATACCAGCACGCCTCATTCCAGATCCGAAGACAGCCCGCATCCCCTGCCTTCGCGCGTTCCACCACAGCCTCACAATCCAACCCATCGCCGCCCGCGCCGACCCAGTACTCGCCGAACGCCGCCGCGTTCCGATCATTCTCCAACACCACCAAGGTCTGCAGCTTCTCCGAAAGAGCATCCCTCAAAGGAACATCCACCCACCCCGGAAGGTTTGCCGCGCGGACAATCCGACCCGTGCGATGACTCAGCGGCCCCGGTGCGCCGACCCCCACCCCGGCCAGTGCCTTGTCCCCGACTTCCGCGGACGACAGCAGCCGTCGAACCAGCGCGACCATCTCCTCGATCACAACCTCCGGCCCCACACCGACCGGCTGCGAATGTCGCGCAAGAATGCGCCCCTCGCGGTCGACCGCCGCCCCCTTGAGATTCGTCCCGCCAAGATCAATTCCGACCGCAACCGTCATGACAATCCGACTTGCGACCTCCCACAACATCCCGCCCCTCAACCTTCAGACAAACACGACCCCCGCATACCCAACCGAATCCTCCGGCGTTCCCGCCCCCTTGCCCATGAGCACTTCGCTACTCGTCGTCTGCTCCAGCAACACGCCCTCCGTCGCGCCCAGTACCGCCGCCGCCGCAATCGTCGCCGCCGCAGCCCCCGCGTTACACGCGTTTCGCCGCTCCGCAGCCTCCGCCACGAGCCCCGCTGCTTTCATTCTGCACACCATGTCGACGAACCGGCGATCATTCTCATCCTTCGCCCACAAGACGCCCGCCTCGCCGACCCCCCGCGGTGCGAACCCATACCGAGGACCGTAGTGCGTCAGATCGGTCGTGCCGACAATCAACGCGTCATAGTCGTACGCCGTTAATGTCCGCCCTACCGCGTCGCCGATGTCCTGCGCCTTGGGAACCAGCGGTACCGAAATCGGCACCACCTTGACACCGGGAAACAAGTGCCGAATCAACGGCATCTGCACTTCCAGCGAGTGCTCGTCCACATGCGCGTGCGGATCATCGACGATCGCGTTCGTGTGGCCAAGAATCCGCTCCGCCAGTCGATCATCAACCTCGACGGGGCCCAGCGGCGTCTCCCACCGACCGGAGCAGAACATCGCCCCCTTCTTTCCCGTGAATCGGTGTACACCGCCGAACAAGACAATCGTTTTCGGTTGCCGCTCCGCGAGAAGGCGCAACACGCGCGCCGCGATCGCACCGCTGCACACCCAGCCCGCATGCGGAACGAGCCCAGCCACAACGCGCCCTTCGACGGATGGGTCGTCGGACGCCGGTCCCTCCTCCGCGAGCATCGAGAGCAACTCCGTACGGCACGCGTCCGTACCCGCCGGATAGAATTGCCCCGCCACCACCGGTTCTCGAATGAGCATGACCAAGTCCTCGCTACAGGAACCGTTCGTTTCCGCCGGCATATTCGCCGATCCGTCCACCTTGGGCAAGCAGGCCGTTTCGTCGCCCGTCGCGGAGCCTGTCCCGCCGCCGTCGGGGTCGCTTCTTCTTTTTCCGGAGCCGGCCCCGAGGCAATCGGCATCCCCATGTCTCCTGTTCCTCGAGTCGCCCGAGTCCCCTCCTCCTCGCATTGCTCTCTCGGCTATGCCACAGCTCCCCCCTGTTCACAAACACCCATAAAGGATCGAAATCTATTTGACATTATTGGGGGGGGGGGGGGTAGACTTGTGTGCTGTCCCATAAATGCACTCGGGCGCGGGATCCTGCACGGCAACCGTCCGGCTCGCACCACCCTGTGCCCGCTGAAACAGAGGCCTTTGTGACCCGCGTGCCGCTTGGCGCATCAGCGACGGAACCTATTCCGTCATACCGTGAAGCGTACGCGCAGACTGCGACGGCCAATGGAGC
>JAJDDV010000187.1 GCA_029260135.1 Phycisphaerae bacterium
TCACACCCTGCGAAAATTGTGAAACCGCGCTGATTTGTCAGGCCGTCGGCAGACCGCGACGCGAGACTGCCCTCGGCCGATCCGGTAGGATCGCTTGACCCACAGGATCGCCTCGCGGCGATTCGGTTGCCGCGTGGTCACGCCGGTTTTGGATTCGCTGGACCGGACGTCACTTTTCCCAAGAGACAAGTACATGACAAACGGACACCCCAAAGGACTATACGTACTCTTCTTCACCGAGATGTGGGAACGTCTCGCCTTCTACCTCATGCTGGGCATTCTGGTTCTCTACGCTACCGACACCGAGCGAGGCGGACTCGGCCTCTCCGTCTCGATGGCCGCCGAGATCTACGGAACCTATCTCGCCTTTGTCTACTTCACGCCCTTCCTCGGCGGATTGATCGCCGACCGATACCTCGGCTACCGCCGCTCCGTTTTTATAGGCGGTCTCCTGATGGCGGCGGGGCTCTTTTGCCTTGGGATGCGAAACCTGAGCACCTTCTACACCGGTCTGACGCTTCTTTGCATCGGAAACGGACTCTTCAAACCCAACATCTCGGCCATGGTGGGCAACCTCTATGAACCGGGCGATCCAAAACGCGACACCGGGTTCAACATATTTTATATGGGCATCAACATCGGCGCCTGTCTCTCCGCTTTGCTCGCAGCGCCGCTAAGAAACGAATGGGATTTCAACGTCGCCTTCATCGGGGCGGGCGTCGGTTTGCTCATCGGCGTCACCATCCTCTCGTTCAATTGGAAGAAACTCGAGAGAGCGGACCGACAACCTGAGGTCGATCCGAATGACGTCAGTCTCGGAAAAATAGCCGCCGTGATTCTTTTTCCTGCAGCACTTTTTGGTGCGGGCGGCTATTTCATCGGCGACTACTTCGAAGCCATTAGCGGATCCATCGGTGCAGTCACTTTCGCCTTCATCGTCGGGATGATCCCGATCATTTTCTACTTCATCACGCTCGTGCTTAAAGCCGGCCCCGAAGAAAAGCCGGGGCTCGCTGCCCTCATCCCGGTCTACGTCGCAGGCGGCGCCTTCTTCATGATCCTCCATCTCAGCGGCGGGCTCATGACCTTCTTCACCGAGAACAACACAGCCCGAAAAGGCGAATGGGTCCCAAGCGTCGTTCAACAATACTACTGCCAAAAGGCGATGCCATCCTATTACGGCAACGCCGATCCGCTGCTCCCAAGACCCCATGAAGACACGTTGCTCAAGGTGGAGGCCGGCACCGAGTCCATGTTCGGTCAAAAGAGAATCAGCGAAGAAGCGCTCGCCGACGTTCAGCTGCAATACCCGGACGTACGAATCATCGAAGCCAACGGCGATGGGTTTGACTCCGATTGGGGTTTCCTCACCTGCGGCGTCTATCAAAACGATCAGGTGACCATCAAGGAGGAGACCGACGCTCACGGACTCACAACCGTCTCGGTCTCCGTCCCTGAAACCGCCAAGCCGTCCCGCGAAATCGTGTTGACACGCACGATCGGCGCAGAGAACTTCCCCGTTCTACTCGTGTCCGAAGAAACGTATGACGACGTCTACAAAAAGGCCTCTCCGGCGCGAATGCCGAACGGTGAGTTCCTCGGCTTGGTCAATGCCGAGCTGATTGTCGGATTCCTCAATCCACTGTTTGTGGTTGCACTCACGCCGCTGGTCGTTGCATTCTTCATGTGGAGAGTACGGGGGGGCAAAGAGATCAGCACCGCGCGGAAGATCTTCTACGGCATGCTCATCACGTTCTTCTCGCTGCTGATCATGGCCGCCGCCGCCTACTCCGGTGAAGACGGAGGGAGCAAGGTCTCGGTCATGTGGCTCGTCGTCTTCTACCTCGTCATCACGGTCGGAGAACTCTGCCTTTCGCCGATGGGACTCTCACTTGTGACCAAGCTCGCCCCCAAACGTCTCGTGGGCTTGATGATGGGTGGTTGGTTCCTCTCCACCTCCATCGGTAACAAGCTATCCGGGTTCATCAGCGGGCTCCCGGCTACGACCGTCATGTTCCTCGTACTCGGTGGAGCCATCTTCCTCGTCGCGATGTTCATCTTCGTTCTTCTGCCCACACTGGATCGCGCGATCAAAAAGTACGGAGCCTGACACACGGAATCGACCGGGGCGCAACCCACTTTGGTGAGTTGCGCCCCTTTTTTTGAATCGAGGACACATCGTGGCCAAACCCTCAAGCGGAACGATCTTCGGACATCCCAAGGGCCTCTACGTCCTCTTCTTCACCGAGCTATGGGAACGCTTCAGCTTCTACGGCATGAAGACGCTCCTGATGCTCTACATGATCAACCACTTCTTCTGGACGCAGGAAGACGCCTCCAGCCTGATGGGCACGTACGGAATGCTCGCCTACGGCCTGCCCGTCGTCGGCGGATTCCTGGCCGACCGGTTCCTCGGGCAGCGACGTGCGATCATCCTCGGCGCCATTCTTCTCTCGGCCGGTCACCTTTGCATGGTCTTCGAACCCCTGCCCTTCTTCTACACCGCGCTTGGGCTCATTATCGCCGGCGTGGCCCTGCTCAAGCCCAACATCTCCACACAGGTCGGAGGCCTCTACGAACCCGGCGATCCTCGGCGCGACGGTGCCTTCACGATCTTCTACATGGGGATCAACATCGGCGCCATCATCGGCCCATTGCTCTGTACCTGGCTGAAAGACAACTACGGCTGGCACTATGGTTTCGGCGCCGCAGGCGTGGGCATGTTCCTCGGCCTGATCGTCTACGTCATCGGCCAGCGCAAGCTCGTCGAGTTCAACCAGGATGCCCCCGCGGAGAAGCAACCAGAGCCAACGCCCGAGCCCGACGTCGCGCTCGCCCGAAACGTTGACGCGCCCCACGTCGTGCGCGACCGGGTGATCGTGCTCTGTATCGTCTGTCTCTTCCAGATTCTCTTCTGGACCGCGTTCGAGCAAAGCCCCAACGCCATGCTCGTCTGGGCCGACAAGCACACGAACCTGCGACTCGCATCGAGCGAACCGCCGCCCGTCACCCTCGATGATGCATCCTCCGGCACGGAGGAAGAGCCGGGCATCGGCGCAGCGGCAGGTGCATGGTTCAGTGAACCGACCGTCAGCTCAGGCCATACACAGTCCTTCAACGGCATCTTCATCGTCACGATCGCACCCTTGATCGCGCTGATCTGGGTCTGGTTGGATCGCCGCGGACGACAGCCATCGACGCCCGCCAAGATGGTGCTGGGCCTCATAGCGATAACGATGGCGTTTGGCATTATGTGGCCCGCCGCCCAGCTTGAAGGCCGCGCATCCAACGCGCCACTGACGAACCTGCCGACCGGTCTGCACGTCGACGAAGAGAACCGCGTCTACAGTGACGACCCGCGCGATGGCGATCGCGTTTACTATGGCGCTACCCGTCTGCAATTCGACGGCGCAACCGGACAGCTGACGATGCAAGGCGTCTTCGTCGACCTCGATCGCATTCGAATTCTCGCCACCACCGCACCCAGAGACCTGGCCGCCGAAGTCGAGGCCTTTGTCGAATCCCTCGCCGACAAGGACTTCTCCGGTCAGCCGGCCACCATCACCCTTCAACACGCACCGCCCGGTCTGGCCGACGTCGAGATCAAGGAAAGCGAAGGGAATGACCCCAAGACGCTATTGACATGGGATGCACAGACGAAGACGCTGACCGCATTGGACAGAATTGGCGAGCGAACACAAACGGAGTTCATCGCCGCCGCCGCCGATCCCGCCTTCAAAATCGCGCTTGACGCCATCTACATCGAGTCCTCACGCTTCCGTGTGACCGTATGGTGGCTGATCGGCTTCTACCTTCTTCTGACCGTCGGAGAGCTCTGCATCTCGCCCGTCGGCCTGTCGCTGGTCACCAAGCTCGCCCCGGCGAAGAACGTGGGCCTCTTCATGGGGCTTTGGTTCCTTGCGACGGCGATTTCCGAAAAAACGGCGCATGTGTTCGGCTCGTACTGGGGTAAGATGCCGCCCGATCAGTACTTCGTCATCTTCGTCGTCATGTGCGCGATCGGCGCCGTCTTCATGGCGGTCCTGGTTCCCGCCATGACGCGAATGACGCACGGCGCCGATTGACCGCCGGCCGAAACGCAGTTGCCTGGTATTCTGTTTCAGAAGTCGCGCGACGGAGCGAGCAGCGTGCCATGCCAAAACCGACGGAGCGAGCAGGGTGCCATGCCCAAGCCGGAGGCGCGGGCATGCTCTGTAGGAGTGTGTTCAACATGGCCGCGCTGCGCTTGACCATGGCACCCAACCGATCGTCGTGGGACTCAGGGGAAACGGTACCAGGGCGTTGAGCGCTCCCGAGCCGCGGAAGAAATGGAATCCGACCTGTCGGGAGCCCGCGCGGCCATTCGAGAGCAGCGTACTTTACGAATGTCCAAAACATTCTACATCCTCGACGGCTACTACCAGATCTACCGCGCCTTCTACGCACCCTTCCCCGAACTCAACAGCCCTTCCGGCGAACCGACCAAAGCCACCCACGTTTTCTGCCAGATGCTCCTCAATCTTCTGCGCGACCGCCGCCCCGACTATCTCGCCATGGCCATGGACGCCCCGGAAGAGACCATCTTCCGCAACGAACTCGACGATCAATACAAAGCCAATCGCGATCCCGCGCCCGAGGCCCTGCATACCCAGGCCGATCGCATCCGCGAAATCGTCGAGACCCTCGGCATTCCGCTGCTTCACCTCGACGGCTTCGAGGCCGACGATCTGATGGCCACCGCGGCCGAGCGACTCAGAGATCAGGACGTCGAAGTCTACCTCGTCAGCCGCGATAAAGACCTCGAACAGCTCATCACCGACCGCGTCTTTCTCTTCGATGCGTCCAAGAACTTCGTCCTCGATGCCGACGCTCTCATGGAGAAGAAGGGCTACACACCCCAGCAGGCCGTCGAGATTCAGACCCTTACCGGCGACTCGACGGATAATATCCCGGGCGTTCCAGGAATTGGCCCGAAGACTGCCGTCAAGCTGATCAACCAATATGGCAGCGCCCAAGGCGTTCTCGAAAACGCTGACAAGCTCACGCCCAAACAAAGCGAGCGCGTCAAAGCGTTCGTCGGCCAGCTTCCGATCACGCGCCAACTCGTAACGCTCCGCCGCGACGCGCCGATGGAACTTTCGCTCGAACCCTGCCGCACCGACAACCTCAAGTTTGCGGCCGCCCGTCCGATCTTCGAGCAGCTCGGCTTCAACCGACTCACGGAATTGCTCTCGGAATTCTCGGGCGATGATGAGTCAGCAGCACCCGCGACAGCGAAAGCCCCAAGCGCGCCACAGGCCGCCGACTATCACCTCATCGACGATTGTGACAAGCTCGACACTTTCGTAGCAGCCCTCTCCGCTCAGCCCGCCTTTGCCTTTGACACGGAAACCACAGGCCTGAACCCCGTCGCCGCGGACCTCGTCGGCCTGTCTTTCTCGTGGAAGCGTGGCGAAGCCTACTACCTGCCCGTGCGATCGATGCTCGGCAAGGTCCTCCCGCTCGATGACGTGGTCGCCCAGCTCAAATCCATCTTCGAAGACCCCGACGTCGCCAAGATCGGCCAGAACCTCAAGTACGACGTGCTCATGCTTCGCCAAGTGGGCATCGAGGTCAACGGTCTCGCATTCGACACCATGATCGCCGACTTCCTGCTCGATCCACTCGCCCGATCCCACTCGCTCGACGGCATGGCGAATCGCTTCTTTGGCCACGAGATGATCCCCATCGCCGAACTCATCGGCAAAGGCAAGAACCAGATCACCATCGACATGGTTGACCTCGAGCAGGTCTGTCATTATGCGGCTGAAGACGCCGACTTCACCTGGCGAATCTATGAGATCCTCGCCCCGAAGATGTCCACAAGCCCAGTTCAGCCGCTCTTCCGCGACACCGAAATGCCGCTCATCGAGGTCCTCACCGAAATGGAGCACAACGGCACGGCCCTCGATGCCGACCTCCTTCGGTCGCTCGGAACCTCGATGGGTGAGCGTCTGGAAGAACTGACAAAGGAAGTACACGCGGCCGCCGGTCACGAGTTCAACATCGATTCGCCCAAGCAACTCTCCGTGGTGTTGTTCGATGAACAAGGCCTCGAAGTGATTCGCAAGACGAAGACCGGCCGCAGCACCGACGCCGATACGCTGACGACGCTGGCCGCAAAAACCGACAACCCAATCCCCAAGCTCATCCTCGCCTATCGCGAACTCGCCAAGCTCAAGAGCACCTACGTCGACACGCTGCCGAAGATGGTGCTCAACCGGACCAGGCGACTTCACGCCTCGTTCGACCAGATCGGCGCGATCACAGGACGACTTTCGTCGAGCAGCCCGAACCTGCAAAACATCCCCATACGAACCGAAACAGGACGGCGCATTCGAGAGGCCTTCGTCGCGCAGGATCCCGGCGACGTTCTCCTCGCCGCCGATTATTCGCAGGTCGAACTGCGCCTGCTCGCACACTTCTGCAAGGACCCCGCACTGATCGAGGCCTTCCGCAGCGGTGAGGACATTCACAGAACCGTCGCCGCACAGGTCAACGGCGTAAACATCGACGACGTGACACCGCAGCAGCGAAGCGCCGCCAAGGCCGTCAACTTCGGCATCATCTACGGCCAATCCGCGTTCGGGCTCGCGCGATCGCTGGGCATTCCCATGAACGACGCGAAGGCCTTCATCGACACCTACTTCGAGCGATTCCCCGAAATCCGCGCCTTTATCGACGAGTGCATTCGCTCCGCACGGGATCGTGGCTATGCCGAAACCGTTCTCGGCCGTCGCCGCCCGATCACCGAGCTCCAATCCCGAAACCGCCAGGAAGTCGCGCTGGGCGAGCGCCTCGCCGTCAACACCGTTGTCCAAGGCTCCGCCGCGGACTTGATCAAGCTCGCCATGATCGACATTCACCGCGCGTACAAAGCCGGCGAACACCAGGCCCGCATGATCATCCAGGTCCACGACGAACTCGTCTTCGAGCTCCCCGCGTCATGCCTCGAATCTGACGCCGCGCTGATTCGCACCAAAATGCAATCCGCGATGGAACTGGACGTCCCACTCACCGTAGACATCGCGTCCGGACGAACCTGGGCGCAGGGCAAGTAACCCCTCGACATTCCGGCCGACCCGAGCCGCGGGCTCAGCCCGCGCGATACTCCGATCGCCGAAGCGAGTCGCGGACGGAATGACACCCCATTTGCCGGGGCCCGCGCGGTGAAGCGACGAACGGTGTTGCGGCGTGGGGCAGATGGTCCTCCTGATCCGGGTGAATCTATGGCGCAGGAAGTCGAGCCGACCCTCGCTGCGCCTGGCGGATTGTCCAACAGGGTACGGTAACGCCATCCCCGAACCGTGGGCGGAATTCGACGGCGCGCGATCTCGTTCACAGGGGTGATCGAAGTCGCCGAACGCTCCACGCACAAAGGAGTGGGCCGGCATGCGACGCCGCACGCCGGCCCACGATGAGCCACGCTTCCAGTCTGCAGCCCCGGCCCCGGGAGGCATGCCCGGGACCGGAATGCCGCGCATCAGAGCCTTGCGTGCTACGGCTGAACCGTGATCGAGACCGACGGCTTATACCGGTTGTCCGCGCCGTCTTTCACCTCGCCCTTCCACGTCCAACTGGTCGCGCTCGACGGCAACCCGGACAGGCCGAACGAGGCCGTGTACGTTCCGTCGAAGTGGTTGGTGAAGTTCTGCCGCACGCGGTTCTTGTTGGAGTCCTTCAGCTCCCACCGCTGGCGAACGAGGTCGTTGAAATCCACCACATCCGACCACATCTTCATGTAGAGCGTGTCGCCCCGTGTGAACGTCCGGTCGTCCGTCGAGAAGTCCGCATTCTTCGACAGAATGAAGCCCTCACCACCCGGACCGCCCGCACAGGCAGGATCACCGCTGCAATCCGCGTCGGCGCAATCCGTCGCACCGTCGCAGTCTTCGTCGATCCCGTCCGAGCAATTCGTCTCGCTCCCCGGTGGGTTACCACAGTCGGCCGGGCAGTTGCACGAATCTTCACCCGCATCGCAGGTGCCGTCGCCGCAGCAACTCGGAAGCGGGTCGTTGACACAAGCGCCGCCGGAGCACGTGTCACTCGTACACGGATCACCGTCATCGCAATCGATCGGCGTGTTGCTGCACGTTCCGCCCGAGCAGACATCCGTCGTGCAAGCGTCGCCGTCGTCGCAATCCGCGTTGACACTACAACCAGCGGAAGCGAGCACGGTGATCGTCACGCTGGGCCGATACCGATTGTCGGCGTTATCTCGCAACTCGCCTTCCCACGTCCACTCGGTTTCAGCAGAAGGCAAGCCGGAAAGGGCGAAGGAAGCCGTGTAGTTTCCGTCAAAGTGGTTGGTCAGCGGCTCCCGCACACGGTCGCCGGGGGGATCCTGCAGCTCCCACCGCGATCGCCGCAGATCATTGAAGTCCACCACGTCCGACCACATCTTCATGTAGAGCGTCTCGCCCCGTGTGAACGTCCGGTCGTCCGTCGAGAAGTCCGCGTTCTTCGACAGGATGAAACCTTCACCACCCGGTCCCCCCGCACAGGCGGGATCACCGCTGCAGTCCCCGTCGGCGCAGTCCGTCGCGCCGTCACAGTCTTCGTCCACACCATCCGTGCAGTTCGTCTCGTTGCCCGGCGGCGAACCACAGTCGGCCGGACAATTACAGGAGTCTTCACCCCCGTCGCACGTGCCGTTACCACAGCAAGCCGGAAGCGGATCGTTGATGCAAGAGCCCCCCGAACAACTATCGCTTGTGCAGGCGTCGCCGTCATCGCAATCGATCGGCGTGTTGCTGCACGAACCGCCGGAGCACACGTCCGTCGTACACGCGTCCCCGTCGTCGCAGTCTCCGTTGTTCTGGCACCCCCCGCCGCCGCCAATAATCCCGCAAACCTCCGCACAGATCAGGTCAATCGGTACGCCCCTGTTCTCCCAGCCACCCTGATTGCAGTAGTTGTGGCAGTGGTGCAGCGCGATCACCTTGTGGCTCGACGCCGCCAGAACCGGCGAGCCGGACGACCCGCCCTCCGTGTCGATCCAGTAACCGACGTCGTTGTAGCTACCACTGCTACATCCGGGTTCCGATGTGCTCGTGACCCGGCAACGCCCCGACGCGTACGGTGAGTTCGGGTTGCAGTCGAACCCGAACTCCTTCGCCCGACCGGCCGGATGCGCTGGCATGTAGATGACCTCACCAACCGTCGCCGTGCGATCATCGATCTGTAGGTACCCGTACGTCGACGCGGGATTCCCCGAGAGCTGCACCAACGCATAGTCCAGCGCCGGGCTGTCCTGGATAAACGCCGAACCCGAGTAGACCGTTCCGCCATAGCAGAGCTGGCAGTTCCCCGATCCGCAGTTCGGCGTCTCAGCCATGAACTCGTAGTCCGTGTTCAACGCCTGCGACGACGAAGTGATGCAGTGCTCGTTCGTGATAAAATGGCTGTCCGCCGACGCCAACCAGCCCGTACATAGATACATACCCTGGATCAGAAGACGCGCGACAGCGCGCCCCTTGTCATACTCCGTCGTTCCGGAACGGCACACCGCGTTCTCGAAATCGTTCGACCCGCAGATACGTTCGATCGCCGGACCGAAGTTGTCGAAACCCGCCGCGTACTCGTCGATGACGAACCCCGCACTCGAACGACGGCTCGTACTCACCAGCTCCAACACGATCGTGTCGCCCTTGATGTGCTGCGACCAGAACCTTCCCGCGTTCATCTTACCCTTGGACTCGAGGACGTACGCCTGACCGCCCTTCGCATCTGAGACAATCAGAGAATCGCCCGCAGCCAGATGGAACTTCTTGAAATGGACCGAAAGGTACGTCGCACTCGGGTGCGTGAATTCGTACACCCGGCCGCTCGCCGTGCTCAGCACCTCCACGTCCGACCCTCCGGTCGAATCAACGTGAAGGGCGTACGACTCGCCGATTCTCAGCGCCTCCTGTCCCTGGGCGGGTGGACCGGCTGCGAGCAAAACCCCCGCTGTCCAGACTGGAAGCATGAAGCGAAGTGAAGATGACTTACACATGTAACGCTCCTCCAAAACACCACGTGTTCGGACGTAGATAGGGCACGACACGACACCGTGTACGCGGTCCGAACCATTGACATCACATCCTGACTCACCCGCCACACGCGGGTCGATCCCTCCAGACGTACACCACCCCCATACACACACGACCGGCCATGATCACGATAGACCGGTCACCCTTGCATGGCCCAGCCGCCACACGGCCGGCGCATCACACAACCTCCCAACCGGGCGATAACAGACCCGGCGAGGTCTACGCACAACTCAAGTTGTCCTCACGAATAGACTCCGACCGCTCGTGAGCCCGTGCCGATGAGAGGAACACCGTAGGTCGCCACTGAATCCCAACCTACCGATGAGTCCCTGCACTCCAAGCGACCACAGCTCTTGATCTTCTACTTCCCGCCTCACACGCCACGGCTCCCGGCAAGAGCCCAAACCGGGAACCCGCGAGTGACATTCGCGTCGCCACCACGCTGCGCTCAGACCCGCACCACCCGCCGTATGGATTGACCCTCTCCACACAGCGCACCGAGAAAGACGCCAACCGAACGATACACGCCGCCCAGGAACACCGACCGCCCAGCCCGTTCGAAACGCGGCGCGGCCGCCACGCCACAATGAAAGAGCTTCCATGTATCCACAAACCCGACTGCGCCTACAGAAAACACAGCCGCGGACCCGACCTCCACGCACCGAGTCGGCCAGTCACCGGTGAATCCAAGGTCAATAAGACAAGAAACTTAATGGGCGGACGAGCCGGTGTCAACTGCAAACCGAAAGAAAATCAGACACTGCAACCTGAGGGAAACTCGATCCCAACCCACGGCCAACCGCCCTCTCCCGGGTCACCGCCCGCCCCCCCATCCTCAGACATCGCTTCACTCCATGCTTCGCCCACGCAAGACGTTGCGCGGGAGATCTCCATTCAGCGTGTGAGACCCCACAGGCGGCGACGGTTGACCGATCTGCAGCGCACGCCGCAGCGAACACCGACCTCAAAGGCGCATATCACCCACCGTGGGCTCCCCATGCCGAGCTGCGATCAATAAGAGACTCGATGGCCCCGTGGACGGATCTTCACAACGCTAAACTGGAGTACCGCTTGCTCTTGTGCGGTCCAACACACCCCACATCCAGCCGATAGCGCACGATCTCACTCACAACAGACGGCGTGGCCAAATGCTCGGCGCAAGACAGTGGGCCGGCATACGACTCCCCAGGCCGGCCCGCAGTCAGTTAGAGTCTAAACCGGTAACGATGGCGGGCAGACAAACGGACGGCCGAAGACGAACCAGGCGACTTGCTCGGCCACCCGCCTCCGCCAGCGTTACGAATCCGGCCCTCAGCGAGCACAGGGACACCGGCGAACTCGACAATTCCGACATTCCCGTACAGCACCTGGCACGGGCAGATCAGCCTTGAGTCGCCTTCCCAAGGGTCGCGTCAAGTAGACACTTCCGCAGGCACACCATAACGTCTTTTCTAATAAGACGTTACAAATCACCCAATACGTCCACTAACGAGTTTGCTTTCCATTTGTCAACTATTTACGAATGCTGGTAATATACGGGTTGCCAGTGATTGTGAGCGGCGAGGCAGATTCGGAGGTGACATCGTGCGATACAGAACGGCTTGGATACGGCTCAGAGGATGGTTCCTGGTGCTCGCGGCCGCGGGCAGCCCATTGATCACCGTCGCCACGTGCGATCCCGAGCGCGGGACATTCGACCTCTACCGCGACGACGACTACGGCCAACGCCGCGGATTCTGGGATCTGTTCGACGACCACGACTATTACTACGACGACTGCGGACTCTTCGGCTGCGGCTACGACGAGTACGTCTTTTTCGATTAGAGTTCCTTTTTTGAGATCGCGTCATCCGGAGTCGTAGCGACCCGAACGCATCACTCGGGCTCAGCGCCTCTTGATATGCACGCTCGGACTCGGGCGAAGGGATGTCGCCATTCGAAGAAGAGGGACTCGGCGATAGTCGATCGACTACGGCTGCGCTGGGATGATGAACGCAACAACGTCGCGACGGCGGCGATCACCCGAGGGCAGCGCGTGCAACGATCCACGGTCGGTTCTTTGCTTCGTTCGACACAGGCGCATTGTCTCCAGCTCTGCGACAAGCAGACCTTGGAGTACGGCATCGCGTATTCCTCCACGCGCTTTCCCGGCCTTCCCGAAGCGCAGCAATATCGCGAGGTGATAGCAAACGACGCCGAGTGCTTGCCTCGAGCCTTCGACGAAGCCGAGGCCTTCTTCAGGCAGTGCACACACCAGTTCCACATCTGGGCGCCGGCCAACGGCGAACACTCCCCCGAGGTGGCGTCCTTTCTCGATGCTCGTGGCTTCGTGACGCGAGCGTTCACAGCCTTCGCGCTCACCGACTGGGTCGAACAGAAGACCCACGACCACATTCGCGTGCTCCCCGCGCGCGCGATGCGAAGCGCGCTGCACTCAACGTTCCTCGAACGCGACACACCTCCGGACACACGACTTCGACAATCGCTCGCCGACGCGTGCGACGTCCACCTGGACGATCCTCAGTACGACCTCTTCCTGGCCATGGTTGAGGGTCAACCCGCCGGCCGCTGCGCGCTCTATCAGGTGGGCGACATCGCTCGCGTGATGGACCTGACCATTCTTCCCCCCTTCGCCGATTCCGGCGCCGACAACGCTCTTGTCGCGCACGCCCTCGCCCTGGCCAAGCGACTCGAAATGCGCAACATCTGCACGCAACACGATGCCGATGACACAACCACACGCGCATGGCTCGAGCAACGAGGATTCACCGACGACGGCCAGATCGTCGAGTTCCACAGGCGCCCACTTGATTCGACGGGCTCCCCGTCATGCTGATCAAGGCCAGATATGTCGTCCCCGTGACACAGCCGGCCATCGAAAACGGTGGTGTCGTCATTCGCGACGGAATCATCACCGAAGTCGGGTGCGCCAACGCCCTCCACGACTCCCCCGCTATCGACTACGGCGATGCGATGATCGGACCCGGATTCGCCAACGCCCATACCCACCTCGACTTGACCCACTGCAACAACCTGCTGCCGGTTTCGTCCGGGTTTGTCGACTGGCTGCGGCGTCTCATGGCGCACAAGGCGAAACGCCCTGCCACCGAAGAGAGCATACGCTCGGCAGCGGCGGCGGGGCTCGAGGCGTCGGTTCGGGCAGGCGTTACGACCCTCGGTGACATTAGCGCGACACCGGCCTGGACGCGAGAGGTCCTGTCGGCGTCCGGGCTTCGCGTCGTGTCGTTCGGCGAAGTGATTGCGATTGGAGCGCGGCGCTGCCTGTTGGACGAACGTCTAGCTGCGGCGGCGGATGTACGGCAAGCAACGGCGCGCATGCGCATCGGCGTATCGCCGCACGCGCCGTACACCGTTGAGCCGGATGCGATGCGGGCGTGCGGCGAACTGGCTAGGAGGATGAACCAACCGCTGTGTATTCATCTGGCAGAGACTGAAGCGGAGTCGCAGTTCACGACATCGCGGGCGGGACCATTCGTCGATTATCTTCGTACGCTCGGCGTGTGGGACGACTCGATACCGACAAGCGGGTGCGGGCCGATCGAACTGGCGAAGCGCGTCGGCTTGCTCTGGTCTCGAACGGTGATCGCGCATGCCAATTACGTCGACGATGCCGACCTTGGCGCCATCAAGGAAAGCGGTGCTAGCGTTGTATATTGTCCGCGGACACATGACACCTTCAGACACGCGCCCCACCGCTTCGCGGATATGCTGGCTGCGGGCATTAACGTCTGCATCGGCACTGACAGTCTGGCATCGAATCCGTCGCTGAGCATTCTCGATGAACTTCGCTTTCTTCGTCGCGCATATCCTGATTTTTCGGTTGAGAGAGTCTTCGAGATGGGTACGCTTCGGGGTGCCGGGGCACTGGGCTTCTCGCAAACGACGGGCTCGCTGACGCCGGGCAAAGCGGCTGATCTTGTTGTGATTCCGCTCGACGCCTCGGACGCCGCCGCCGGATGGAGTGGGGCGCTTGATTCTGAAACGACACCGAGCGTCGTGTACCTAGACGGAAGGGTTCGCGAGATCGATGGCCAGGCCTGATGCAGATGATGCAGCGATCGGAGCCGTGCCGGACCCGATGTTGACGGCGATTGCCACCTTCCTCGGCATGGTCGGTGTGGTCTCGCTTGGACTTGCGATCTGGGCAATCCAACCGTTTCAGTTCAACGTCGCGAACTACACGACGGAGCCGTTTTCTGCGTCGCAGGGCTACTGGGTATCGTTGTCCTTCGTCGTGCTCGTGCATCTTGCGATTCTGGCGGCGGCCGGAGTGTTGGGATATAGGGCTGCCTGTACAAAGACACGGGTAAGCTGCGCTTACCCATGCCACCCAGCCGGCGAAGCGTCTGCCATTCGTTCCGGTCCGGTCACCGTCGGGCCGGCGACGCCTTGGGGGACCGGGTTGGGCGCTCTCTCGCCATTGCTCTTGACCGCCCCGCTGGCGTGCTACGTCTTTGTTGATGGAACGCCGCCGTTTGCCCTCAGCTTCCTGTTGGTTCTCGCAGGCGGTTGCGCTGCGTTAGGTGTAGGCGTCCGGTGGATCGCGACTGACGGACATCAGGGCAGTGGGTGGGCGGCGGTTGTCTCACTCCTCGTGTTGATCGCGCTGCTGACGATCGTCCACACACGCATTCAGATCAACTTCTTCGAGCACTTCATGTTTGGCCACGCGGACATCGGCCATTTTACCGAAGAGTTGAAGAACGCGCTGGCCGGTCGTGGTCTTCGCTGCGACAGCTTTGACAACACGCGCCTTGGATGGCATTTTGTGCCGTTGCTGTACGTGCTGGTTCCTGGATATGCGTTGTGGCCTTCGCCGGTCTTTCTGATGGTGTGTAGCGGCGTTGTGGTCCACATCGTCGCGCTACCCGCTTACTTCCTGGCGAAACGGCTGTCGGGCTCGGTCTCGATCGGCTGGATGTGCGCGTTGGCGTGGCTGCTGCTTCCGTCGCTGAGTCGGTTGATCTACGCAAATACGTACGGGTTTCCGTGGCCAAACGTTGCGTTGCCGCTGACGGCGCTGGTCGTTATTACGGGTGTGACGCAGCGTTGGCGAACGTGTTGCGTGATGGTCGGGTTGCTGCTTCTCTGTCGTGAGACGACGGCAGTGGTGGTGCTGGGCTGGGGCGTGTACGTCGCGTGGTTCACGGAGCGGCGAAAGCTGGGGATCGCCTTCGGTCTGTCCGCGATAGCGTATGGCGCTCTGTGCGTTTGGGTCTTGATCCCCCACTTCGCCTCATCGGGACACTATGAACGCCTCGGTCTCTTTGGATCGCTGGGCCGTTCGCCCGGTGATCTTCTGACGTCCGCCTTCACGCAGCCCGAGTTGTTCTTCGGGCGCCTGATGAGGCGCGAGGTGGGCTATCTGCTCTTGATGCTCGTTGTACCGATGGCCCTGCTGCCCATTCGAGGATGGCGGCTTGCGGTCTTCTCCCTCCCGGCGTTGATTCCGGTGCTACTGCTGGAGAACACCGCGTGGATGAGTATCAAGTTCTGGCATCATGGAGCCGTCTTACCGCTTCTGTTTTTCGGCGGGATCGTAGCAATGCGAGCCGGCACTGCAGGCACGGTAACGCAGTCCGGACTGATACGGTGGATCAGCGGCCTGGATACACTGACAAAACCGCAGCTCCATCGCGGTTTGGCGGCGTCGGTACTGGTTGCGGCGGCGCTTGGGCATTACCTTTGGGGGTTCTCGCCAGTGAGCAAGCCCTACGAAGCGATCGTGGCGTCTTCGTTTTTGCAGCAAGCCGATCCGCGCCTCGACACGGTTCGACGGCTTCGAGACAGCATTCCGAAGGACCGAACCGTACTCGCCACGGAACGATTGGCTGCACACTTCACGGATTACAGACGACTGTATACGGGTCGCGCGATCCGACCTGTGGATGTGGTCATCATTGATCGATCCGATGCGTGGGATACGTCGGGGCTTCACCAAGCGGCGCCGCAGTTCGCTGAGGATCCGGCGTACCGTTTGTCGGTTCAGAAAGGCCCTATTGTCGTCTTCGAACGCCGGGAGGCGCTGCCATTGAGAAAGCCATAGCAGCCCAGGAGCGCCGTCACGACTAAATCGATGGTTCATCCGAGCCGCGCCCGTTAGGAAGCGGTTTGCAGAGGGATCGGTCGTACTTGTTCGTCCGCTCCCTGACGGTCGCGTCTCGGTTCTCTCAGGGGCCTTGATTAATGCCTGACAAACGAACTCATCGCGGACGTCATCCTGATGATGAGCGCCTTTTTGCGCCCGGCGTGCGGAGTGTTCTTTGCCAGGCGGTGGAGGAGTATTGCTGGTTACGGAGCCGGGGGTACGCGCTGCCATCGTCGCTGAAGCTGGTCGGAGATCGTTACGACCTCACGGTTCGACAGCGGATGGCCGTTCGGCGGACAGCCTGCTCTGATGCGTCGTTGCCTGGACGAAAATCGCGCGAGGTCGCCCTCGGGGAGATTGCCGGGCAAGCCCTGGCGATCGACGGGTACAATCTTCTGATTACGATCGAGAGCGCTCTGTCCGGCGGAGTCGTCTTGGTCGGGCGTGACGGTTGCACTCGAGACCTGGCCAGCGTTCACGGGACCTATCGGCGCGTCGAGGAAACGCGGCCGGCACTCGCGTTGATTGTGGATCACGTTGCGGGGCTCGGGCCTTCTCGCGTGGACTGGTATCTCGATTCGCCGGTCTCGAATAGTGGTCGGCTCAAAGCGTTCCTTGCGGAAGTCTTGGAGGAGAAGACCTGTGAGGGCTGGAACATCGAACTGGTCGAGAATCCCGACAGGGTGTTGATCGAGCATGTCGGTGTTGTGGCCACGAGCGATTCGAACATCTTGGACCGGTGCGGAACGTGGGTGAATCTGGCAGCGACGATCATTGCCGGCTGCGTACCGGGCGCGTGGGTCGTTGATCTGGGCTCGGGGGAGAAGTGACCCGGATCTTGAACCCCGAAGAAACTCAGACGCAAAGGTGTCGTGGGAGGTATCACCGTCCGGTCGGGACGCAGGAACCGCGAGTTCGACGAGACTTTTCTTAGCGCGGTGAGCGAGGGTGGGCAAACTCGAAGGCTCACACCCATCTTCGAGAAGCTCGAAGGCAAAGTGCCGTATGACCACATCCGTTTGGTTGCGACGCCTATGGAGGTCTGCGACGAAGACGGACTGGACCTGCAGGTACTGAGCCCCCTCGGTCCCGCCTTCGCATGGGGAGAGGCGGTCATCGGGGCGTGCACCTAGAGTGCGTTCCCCACCGCGCCACGCCGCGGGAGAAGGTGTATCCAGATGCACCCTACGCCTTGAGGTCAGGAATCCTTGGCGAGTTCTGACATCACGTCGTCGGGGATGTTCGAGTTGCTGTAGACGGAGTCCGCATCGTCGTGTTCTTCGAGTGCGTCGACGAGTCGCATGACTTTTCGCGCGGCCGTCAGATCGAGCGTGATCTCGTTGTCGGCCACCATGGAGAGGTCGGCGTTCTCCACTTCGATGCCGGCGTCGGTCAGGGCGTTCTTGACGGTCTCGAAGGCGTCGGGGTCGGACGTAATCTCGTGGACTTCAGCCGACGAATTGACATCATCGGCGCCCGCTTCGAGCGCGATCTCCATCACCTGGTCTTCGGAGGCCTTGTCAGCGAGGATGATAATGACGCCTTTCTGATGGAACTGAAACGCGACGCAGTTGGTGGAACCGAGGTTTCCGCCGGCGCGTTCGAAGATCTTCTTGATTTCGGCGCTGGTTCGATTTCGATTGTCGGTGACGGCCATGCACATGACGGCGACGCCGCCGAAAGCGTATCCTTCGTAGAGGACCTCTTCGTAGTTTTCGCCTTCGAGTTCACCCGTGCCCTTCTTGACGGCCTTCTCGATGGTGTCCTTGGGCATGTTACCGCCCTTGGCCTTGTCGATGGCCAGGCGCAGTCGTGGGTTGTCATCAGGATTGCCGCCGTTCTTGGCGGCCATGGTGATGGCACGGGCGAGCTTGCTCCAGGCTTTGCCGCGCTTTGCGTCGAGGGCGGCCTTCTTGTGCTTGATCGTGGACCATTTCGAGTGTCCGGACACTTCACACCTCCGGTGTTGTCATCTGCTTTCGGCGCGTCGCGGTTGGACCGCGCCGTTCGTTGCTTCGCTACTTCTCGTCTTTCTTTTCCTGCTCGGTTGCGATGGGCGCAACGCCAGGCCGCCTCTTCGCCTGGACGTCGTCGATCTTCTCTTTGGTCGTATCGCGGACGCGCTTTTCATCGGCACTGAGCAGTTGGTCCGCGTCGCGACCCTTCAGAATCTCCAATGACTTCTTCCACGCCTGCACCGATTTCTCCGGGCGTCCGAGCCGCCAGAGCACGTCGCCGAGATGATCCATAATCACGGGGTCCCGGCGGCGCTGGGCGTGGTTTGCCCGCTCAAGCCACTTCCTGGCGTCGTCGAATTCGCCTTTCTTGTACAGCAGCCAGCCGTAGGTGTCGAGATAGGCCCCCTGGAGCGGAGATCGGGAGAGTGAAAACCTGACCATTCGCTCGGCTTCTACCAGGTGGAGGCCTTCATCGATCCAGGCGTAGGCGACGTCGTTGTTGAGCGTGATGTTCTGGGGTCGCAGGAGCAGGGCTCGCTGGAGGACTTCGTTGGCTTTCTCTTCGTCTTGGTTGGCGCGGTGGCAGATGGCGAGGTATCGGAGGTAGCCGAATCGTTCGTCGGCGCCGCGAGCGGCCTCGAGCCATTCGGCGAGGAGTTCGTGGGCGGTGTCGAAGTCCTTGTCGCCGACGAGGAGCTGGATCTGGAAGTCTCGCAGGTCGAGCATGCGGGAGCGAAGCCGGGAGACAGAGAAGGGCTCGTTGGGCAGGCGGGTCCGCTGCTGCGTGGTCGGGGTGGGGATGGACTCATCCTCGGCATCGGGATCGCCGCGCCAGAGGGTCATGACCTCGTCGATGAGTGCATCCACCAGATCGTGCGCATCCTCGAAACGCCCCGCTCGGCGCAGGAGGCCTACCATGAGGGTCTGCGAGGACTCCCGGTCCATGGTGTGGAGGAGGTGACTGCGGATGAACTCCAAACCGTCGTCGACACGACCTGAGCCGGAGAGGATGTCTGCGAGGTAGGTGACGGTGGCATCGTTTTCGGGGTCGCTGTCGAGATAGTCGAGCAGGAACTGGCTTGCGCGATCGTGCCGCTCGTCAGCGACGAGAGCGCGCACCACGTTCAAGAGGTTGTGCCAACTCGGCGTTTCTGCCTGGATGGCTTCGACGATAGGAACGGCGAGGGCGGCTTTATCGCTGCGGAGGTACTCGCTGGCCAGGAAGAGGGTGAGATCGCGATCGTCCTTGTCGGCGTCGGCCCAGGTCTTGACCTGTGTCAATGCTTCTTCGTCGCGGTCGGCGTGGTGATAGGTGTCGACGAGCATCCGCCGGTAGCGGGATCGTACGGCGTCGTCCAGCTCCGGCGTGGCTTCGCCTGCGCGCGCGATTTGGAGGGCCTTCTCGTAGTCCTGAATCACCCAGTAGAGTTCGATGAGACCCAGCCATCGCTGCGATTGTCCCGTCGCGCGACTTCCGATTCGTTCTTCGTAGCCGACGCGCCAGGTGTGTCGGTTGGGTCGGCGGCGCATGAGATCTTCCAGGCGAACGGCCGCCTGCTCGAAGTCGAGGAGGCGGCGCGACGTGTCGACCAGTCCGAGTGCGGCCTCTTCGTTGTCAGAATCGATTTGGATGGCCCGAGAGAATGCGTGGCGGCGCGGTTCGGTTTCCTGATCGGGGTCGAAACTCTGGGCGACGGCGACCCAGGTGTCGGCGTCGGGACCATAGCGATCCATGGCTTCGAGCAGGAGGCGCCGGTATTCGGCGGTGTCCTGCTGCTTGAGATGCCCGAGGAAGGCCAGGCAGCGGGCGCGGACGAGCGGGGCCTTGGCTCTTTGTTTCAGCGCCTCCAACTGCTCGACGGCGACGTCGAGCCTTCCCTCCTCGAGATGGGTGGCGACCAGCATCTCTCTGGCGGCTTCGTGGTGGGGGTCTTGATCGAGAAGGACGCCGAGTAGCCTCCGTGCCTGGAGGCGCTGCCCGGAGCGCTGGTAGAGCGCGGCGAGTTCCATCATGGCGTCGCTGTTTTGACGATCGAGCTGAATGGCAGCCTGGAAGTGGCGTTCGGCCTTGCGGATATCGTCGAGGCGTTCGTAGACCCGCCCGAGCAAGAACTCGAGGCGGGCGTCCTGGTCGGAGGGGTCGTCGGATCGCTCCGCGAGCTGAATGGCCTCGTCGTAGCGGTAGAGGCGCAAGAGAAGCTGAGCGAGTGCGACGCGCGCGGGGAGGAGGTTCGGCGCGCGATCGTAACCGCTTCGCAGCCACGTATGCGCGTCCTCGAGGCGACCGGCGGCCTGGGCGACGACGCCGCGCAGGTAGGCTTCGGTTGGTGACAGGGTGTCGTCCGTTGCGGCGAGGAGTACGCGCACGGCGTCCTTATCGGCGGCGACCTGTGCGACTCTTCGCTCAAGCCCTGTGGCCTGGGTCGCGTCTCGATCGATCGCTTCGGCGCAGGTTCGAATCAGTCGTGTCCAGTCGGCTTGGGCGGTGTAAACGCCGATGAGCGCCTCACGAACGGCGGATTGGTCGGGGTTTGTCTCCAGGAATGTTCGCAGTGTGTCGGCGGCCTCTTCAGAACGACCGAGACGCGTCAACATGTCGGCCAAGTGGAGGATTGAATCGACGTCGTCGGGGTTTCGGGTCCGGTAGGCGCTGAGGTCATCGACGATACGGTCGCCGTGGCCGGACGCGCGGTGGATTTCAAAGAGCAGCTCGACGACGTCTTTGTCTCGAAGCGGTAGACGTCCTGCGGCGGCGAGCGCCGCTTTCAATCGATCCGCTTTCATCAACAGGCGGGCGTGGCGACAGCCAAGGACGACATCGTCGTGGGCGGCTTCGACAAGCGGGGCAAGGGCGTCCGCGGCTTCGGCAAATCGTCCGATCTGTTCGAGCAGGTCGGCTCGCGCGGCTCGTACGGTTCTTCCGCCAGCCTGTCTGAGCGTGGCGAGTTCGGGGTGGGCGATGTCAGCCACGAGTGACGCCGTCTTGTGCTCAAACAGCTCGTACTGTGAGAGGGCGGCGGTCAGATAGCCTTCGCCCTCCAAGGTTTGAGCGAGGTGGTAGTGCGTGAGTGCGGCGACCTCCAGATCGTTGTCGATGTTGCTGCACCGAAGGGCGGTCCGCAAGGCGGTCAGGGCGTCGGCGGCGTCTGACGAAACGCGGTGGGCCCTTCCCAAGATGTAGTGGGCAACGGCGTCGTCGGGTTCGAGCTCGAGCGCGCGGGAGGCGTGTGTTCTTGCACGAACGATGTTGCCGGCTTCCCAATGTAAGGTCGCGAGTGTGCGATGGATCAGTGGGTGCTTGGGGTCGTAACGCAGGGCTCGTTCGAGTTCGATGGCGGCCTCGGTGTATCGCGCCTCGGCCATCAGTTCGCGAGCCTTTCGGATCTGGCGCACGGCGCGATCCGACGGCGGATCCGCGTGCAGCGAGCGCGGGGGTGTGGTAACGCGAGGCTCGATCTGATTCAACGAGAGAAACGCGCGTGACGCATCGACGTCGGAGGCGGTCTTCTGTTGACGGCTGCTCCACGAGGCTCCCGTTGCGCAGGCGGAGATCGACACGAGAAGGATGGCGAGGCTACAGAGCGTTAGACGGCGATGATTCACGATTTCTTCCCGGAGGCGGCTTTCCTGGTGGTTCGCTTCTTTCGTGTGACGGCGGAGCCTTTGAACGAACTCATGATCAGGCCGAATTCCTTGGCGTCCGTCGCGCTGATATGGCGCTCCAAGAAGGCCTGAACCTCGGCGCGTGTGGCGTTGGGGTGTACCAGTTCGGCCTTTTGAAGGGCCGCCAGGAGAGTATCGTTCACCGGAATGGCGTGCCCGCCCAGGCTCCAAAGAACGATGGCGGCGACGGCGTGGTCGTCGACGCCGTCGAGCTGCTCGAGGAAGTGGCGTGCTTCTCGTCGGGCCATTCCTTTGAGCCGGTCGAGCGACAGACGGTTCTCTCGATCATAGATCGCCTGCAGGGCTCGAATGAGCTGCTGGCATCGCTTCACGCCACTTGGGATGGCGTTGCCTGTGGCCTGGTTGAGCTCGAAGGCGCTGGAGACTCGGATCTCGTTCCAGTCGACCATGACATCGAACGCGCGGTCCACTGCGCGGGCGGCTTGTTCATCGCCGCACTCCACGCCGAGCACCGCGATGGCGAGTCGTCGGATCGGGTCGTCGGGCTCGGGAATATCGGGTTTCTCGACCGTACTACGGAATTTCGCGTAGGCTCTGGCTACGCGGGTGGCATACATCGTACCGTTCTTCACTGCTCGTCTCCGCGTAAACGATCGTCGCTCTCATCGTCGTCGTTTTGCTTCCCGACCGTCGAATCACCGTCGGCGTCCGGTTCGGTTTCCTCATCGGCGTCAAGATCGGGATCCAAGCGCCGATTCTCGGCAAGAATCTCCATCGTTCGCCGTACTCCCTTGACTCTTTCATCCACTTCGAAACGTAGCTCCGGACAATGGCGCAGCGGAACCGCGCCGGCTACAAGGCGCTGAATGTAGCCTCCGGCGTGCTGAATCGCGCGAAGCGTACGCCGCTCTGTCGCGTCGTCGTTGGTCACGCTCAGGAAGACCCTTGCGATGAGTAGGTCGCCAGTCATCTCGACGCGCGTAACGGTGGTCATGGGGTCGACGCGCGGATCATTGAGTTTATGAGCGATCGCCTCCCCGACGATCTGCCGCACGGCACTGGCTACTTTTTCTTTTCGATAGGGTCGCATAACCCCTCGCCCTCCGCCCAACGCCCTCCGTCCGGGACGTTTCAGGAACTATCCATAGAATTCTCGCTCATACTCCAGGAGCGAGAGTTGGCCGACCCGGCGCACGGCATCGACGATCTTGTCCAATTGCGAGTGCAAGGACCGTGTATCCTGGGAGACCATGGCCAGCCCCAACCTGCAGCGCTTCGGCGCGTCCTGGAAGTCGATTTCGGCGACCGATACGTTGAATCGGTTTCGCAGCCTTTGCTTGAGGCTGTGAATGACGCGTCGCTTGTCCTTCAAGCTCTGCGCGTCGAGTATGGCCACGTCGACGGTCAAGATTCCGACCATCAGTTCGACGTTTCATCGACAGCTCTGGTTGTAAACTCACCGTTTCGAATACCGATCATGAAGAGCCGCGTTTCGCCACTCGAGGTGGCGTAGGGAACGACTCCGATTCGTTCGAGCATCTCGACGACGAACAGGTGATCGGTAGCGGGGACTTCCCAGAACTCGAGTTCGCCTCTGACGCTTTCCTTGTCGAACCCATACTTCGCGTTGGGCGGAACGTAGTGCGCGACGATCGGTTCGATCGTCCAGTCATCCTTTCCGGGCGGGATGATTCTGGGCAGGAAAAGTGCGCGCACGCCCTTGGTTCGGCCTTCGCGAACGATAACCTCTCTGTATTGCCGAACGAGATAGATCTGGTCGAGCGTCTCGTGCACGAACACGCCATCGGCTTCGTCCGGCATGAAAAACTGCGAAATGCGACGACTCCGAACATGCTCGGGCGCATGGTGGATTCCTCGCCTGAAATCGAGATAGCGCTCGTACTCAGAGAGGGACTTGTCGTTGAGTCGTTTGTCGGTCCATGGCAATGAGACCTCGACGACGTAGGTATCGTCGGCGAGTTTCAGCCATTCGCCGTCGGCCTGTGCCCTGAGGCAGCCGGGCGTATCGCGAATGGTTCCGGTTGTGGGCGCGTCGAGTTCGGGCATCCAGAAGACCTGCGCGCCGTTTGGGACGGAACTGACAAAGAGTCCTGTTCTGTCGCCTCCGGCGAGAAGACCGCCTTTGAACGCCCTGCTACGGGAGGGTCTCCCGGATGGGTCGGCTGTCTTCTCTGTGGTCGGTGTGGCGGCCGATGTCTGTTTCGCGCCTTTTTCGAGCGAGCCGGCAAACCGCTTGGCAATCCCGCCCTCTTCAAAGAGTGGGAGTACGAATTCCTTGCCGACCAGGATCAGGATCGTGAGCAGCGCGGCGGCATAGCACATTCTCAGAACAACGGAGAATGGGTCGGCCTGGGTGGGTGTTCGGTGGCGCCGAGCGAAAAAGCGTCGTCTCGGTTTTCGGCGTTTGCGGCCTGGTTCCGCCGGTTTGTCCACATCCGAGAAGAGAAAATCGAGATCCTGTCCGCGCGCGTCGGGGACGGCGACATCTTTGCCGCAGTACGTACAGCGGACGACGCCGCCGGTTTCTTCGTCTTTGGCGCGAACCGTGTGGCCACATTCGGCTTTGAATTCAATCATGATAATCGCCGCCGGGTAATACGGCGTACCGGCGCGAGAGTGTGGCATGAGCGATGACCGAATCACCGCGCGCCGGGAGGGCCGCCTACAACGTTCGGGCGGTCTTCACGATCTCGTATGATTCAACGACGTCACCAACGTGAACATCATCAAACCCCTCGATGCGAATTCCGCACTCAAAGCCCGCTCGGACTTCCTTCACATCGTCTTTGAAACGTCGGAGGGAGGCGAACTTGCATCCCTCTCGCACAACTACACCATCTCGAAGAATCTTGGAGAGGTGGCTTCGTTCGATCGTGCCGCTGGTCACGAAGGACCCGGCGATGACGCCACCCCTCTTACTCAGTCGGAACACCTGTCGCACCTCCGCGGTGCCCCGTGACTCGACGTGTTCCTCGGGCGCTAGCAGACCCTCGAGCGCCTTCTTGATATCATCGCAGACATCGTAAATGACACGGTAGGAGCGAACGTCGACTCCGTGCTGCTCCGTCATACGACGCACGCCGCCGGACGGATCGACGCGGAAGGCGATCACGATGCCGCCGCACGCGGCGGCCAGAAGTATGTCACTGTCGGTCACCATACCGACACCGGCGTGCCTGATCGTCAGCTTCACTTCGTCGGTGAAGGGCTGACTCAAGGTCTGCTTGAGCGCGGCCACGCTTCCATCGACGTCAGCCTTGATGATGAGGTTGAGCTCGGGAACCTCGTCGGAGTCACGCCGCTGGAACATCTCTTCAAGCGTTTTGACCTTGGTGGATTGAACACGAGCCGCCTCGATACGTGACTGCTTGGTCTCGGAGGCGATGTCCTTTGCGCGCTGCAGATTGTCGATGGTATAGAGCTTGTCGCCGGAGGCGGGAACATCGTCGAGGCCCCAAACCTCGACGGGGATGGCTGGACCCGCGTCCGGAATACGCGTTCCCCGGTCGTCCAGCAGCGCTCTGACCTTTCCAAACGCGGGGCCGCAAACCACAAAGGCGCCGACGCGAAGCGTACCCTCATCGACGAGTACGCGAACGACGGCACCGACACCCGGTTTGGTCTCGGCCTCGATGACCGTACCGGTTGCCGGTAAAGTCGGATCGGATTTGAGATCGAGTACTGCCGTGAGATCGGAAAGATGCTCGACGAGTTCGTCAATGCCTTGACCGGTGGTCGCTGACGTGGGAATGACATCCACCTCACCGCCCCAATCACCGCTGGGCGTCAGTCCGCGTTCGGAAAGCTCTCCATAGATTTTCAGAAGGTTCTGGTCGCCCTTGTCGATCTTGTTCAAGGCCACGACAATGGGAACACCCGCCGCCTTGGCGTGGTTGATGGCTTCGGCCGTTTGCGGCATGACGCCGTCATCGGCGGCGACGACGAGCACGACCACGTCCGTCAGATCGGCCCCCCGAGCGCGCATGGCGGTGAATGCTTCGTGGCCCGGGGTGTCGAGGAAGGTTACGGCCCCGCGCTCGGTCTTGATGTGCGATGCGCCTATGTGCTGAGTAATGCCGCCGTCTTCTCCGGTGGCGACACGGGTGGCGCGGATCGCGTCGAGCAGGCTGGTCTTGCCGTGGTCGACGTGGCCTAGCATGGTGACGACAGGTGAACGGGGCTCGAGCTTGTTCCTCGATCGCGCCTCAAACTCTTCCTGTATCTCGTCGAGCTTCGTCTTCGACGGAACGACCCTCAGTTCGATTCCGAAACCGAGCGCCAAGAGCTCGGCCGTTTCCGTGGGAAGCGACATGTTCACGTTGGCGAGAATGTCGTGCTCGGACTTGAGAACCTTGAAACACTGCATGAAGTTCAGTCCTGTGGCGGCGCAGAACTCTTTCATGCGTACGGGTTCGTTTACGGTGGCTTCGGTTCTTGGGCCGGCTGCGGCTTGCTGTCCTCCCCCGCCGGTCTGCGTCGACCTGCGCCGGTGTATGCGTCGTCCGGTTGCCCCGGCCAATCGCTCACGGCGCTCCTGTAGATCGCGATCGCGCCACTCGCCTGTGCGCTTGCCGGCATCGGACACGGGTCCTGAGCCACGGCGCGGGCTGAGCCGTCCTTTGCGGCGGCCTTTTTCCTCAACGGGAACGGGCCCCGGCGGTCCTGCCGGTCCTCCCGCGGTACCCGCTTCTCGCGGTCGTGCGGGTCGTGGATCGCGTCGGATCGGAAGCACATCACGATCTGGCGCTTCGTAACGTACAACGCGCGGGCCCTGGAGCTTCGCCTTGGCGGGAACGTTCTGGGGCCCGGCGGGAACAATCGGATCGGGTTTCGCGTCGAGCGGTGGTGTCCGTGCGTCTTCGTCCGCGGGGACTTCGGCGGCCGCCTCGCCCAGCGCCGCGTCAGCGGCCTGTGCCGTCATCTCGATGGGTTCGACCTCCACAGGAAATATCGTTGTCTCCTCGATGGCTGCGATGCTGGTGCCATCGACGGGAGCGGAGGGAGCCGCCGGTTCGAGGCTCGGCTCTACGACCTCGGGTGTAGCGGGCTCTTCGAGCGCCGGGGGGGATTGGGTTACGGCGACGGTGGGCTCGAGCGCTTCGGTTTCGGTCGGAACTGCCGTGGTGGTGTCGTCGACGGCTTCTCTGTCTTGCGCCTCGTCCGCCTTCTCCTTGGGCGTAGCCGCGGCGGCGGATTTCCTGCGCTTTATTCGCACTTGATCGAGATCAACGCGATCGGATGTTTCGACGGTGGTCTCGTGACTCCCCTCGCTGAACCACTCCAGGATGGTGGCTTGAAGTCCCGCGCTGAGGGTAGACATGTGGTTCTTGACCGTGGTGATCCCCTCGGCCTTGCACTTCTCTATGATGACTTTGCTTGGGACGCTCAATTCCTTCGCGAGGATATGAACGCGCATTTTCTCAGTCACCATCCGTTTGAGACTCCTGGACCACGGCCTGTGCCGGCGGGTCGCCCTCGTCCGGCGTGGGCGAATCTGTTTCTTTCGTATTCGTTACGTCCTCGCCTTCGCTTGGCGCGAGCCCTTCCGGGGAAGGTTCGGACAGATCCGACGAGACGCCTTCCTCGGCAGGGGCATCGGCGGCGGCGGTTGCGGTGTCGGTGGTGGCTGCGTCGTCCGACGAGTGTTCGTCGCTGGTCGGATCGCCGGTCGGATCGCCGGTCGGATCGCCGGTCTCTTCGCCCGCGTCCGCCCTGGCCTGGTCCTCAGCCTTGGCCCGTGCCAGCGCCGCCTTGGCGGCCTCGTTTTCGGCCGCGATCTTCTTGGCGACCTCTCCCGCGGTTTCGACGATGGTCGCCGCGAAGGACTCTTCCATCTCCAGCTCGTTGACCAGGGGTTCGGCACCCACTTCGGAGAGGTCGGACAGGGAGATCATGCCCATGGCGAGGATCTTGTCGAGCATGACATCCTCGACGCTCTCGATTCCCTTCAGCGCCTTCTCCATGTCATCGACGTTCTTGTCGTATTCGGCGGGTGTGAGGATGTCGATGTCCCAGCCGGTCAGGCGGGCAGCGAGGCGCACGTTCTGGCCCCGTTTTCCGATCGCCAGCGAGAGTTGGTCCTCGTCGACGATCACGGTTGCACGTCCCAACTCGAAACAGAGGAAAGTTTCTTTGACCTCCGCCGGTTTTAGCGCGTTGGAGATGAGGACCTGCGACGACTCGTTCCATCGTACGATGTCGATCTTCTCGCCGCCGAGCTCGTCGACGATATTGCGAATGCGGCTTCCGCGGACACCGACGCACGCGCCCACGGCGTCAACCTTGGAGTCAATCGAGGAGACGGCGATCTTGGTGCGGTAGCCGGCTTCACGCGCCAACGCGCGGACCTCGATGACACGCTCGTTGACCTCGGGAACCTCCAGTTCGAAGAGCCTTCGAATGTAGTCGGGGTGGGTCTGGGTCAACTCGATTCGAACGCGATTGGGTTCCTCTCGGACGTCGAGGATCATCGCCCGGACTCGTTCACCGGGATGATGGGATTCGCCGGGGATCTGCTCGCTGCGCGGCATGATACCCTCGCCGCGGCCTAGGTTGACGATGAGCGCGCCGCCCTCATAGCGTGTGACGGTTCCTGTCACGACGTCGCCGACGCGTTCGGAATACTCCTCGAAGATCGAGCTTCGCTCGTCTTCGCGAATCTTCTGGATCATGACCTGCTTTGCGGTCTGTGCGGCGATTCGCCCCAGGGTCCGCATGTCGATGGGTTTGCCATCGACCGTGGCCTGGATTTCTCCGCTGACCCGATCGATGGACACGACGACGTCCTCGGCGTCGTCGAACGCCTTTCTGGCGGCTGAAACCATCGCCGCTTCCAGATCATCGAAGACGCTGGTCTTGTCGATGTTCTTGTCGCGACTGATCGAGTCAATGAACCTGAGAAGATCGGTATTCATCGCTACCGGGCTGATCCTCGAATCCTACAACGTTCCTGCCTTCTGACCGAGCACGCAGACGAGGAATCGCTGTTCAACGGACCTCGCCGAATTTCAAGTCAAAAAAAACGTGGGCGCATACGACTGTCCCACGTGGAAACACGGCTCGGCAGCAGGATGGAGTTACCCAGTTAGCGCATTGCGCTACTCCCGTTGTGCAAGGGATCGGTCCTCACCCTGAGGATTCTCTTCCACTTGCCCTGTTGCGTTCGCACTCCCGCATCTCCAAAAGGCGTCGCCAAACCTCCGTTTCGGCAACACCGCCGAGCCCACTCACCCGGAGTCGGCCTCACCACAATCCTTCCCCGCGAGCGCACACCCAACCCCTCCACCGCGTCATCGCGGTTTTCGAGCTGGCCCAAACCGACAACTTCCAGGCATATCGGTCGTGCGCTGACAGGATTATAGATGTTACTTGATGGGTGTCAATCGGGTGTGAATGCCGGTTTCTCGGCTGCGAGAGGAAGACAGTAGCGAAAGGCGATTGCAGGTTTCCTCGGTGGCGTTAGGCTGATGGACATGCCACGACACCAACCGACACGCATTCCGTTGTCACTTTACGATTCAGATTCGCTCGGTTTCCTTTCGGAGGTCGCCGCATGAGACGTTCCACATGTCGAGTTGCCGCTTGGTGCATCTGTCTTGTCAGCCCCTTCGCGTTGTCCGGCATGTCCGGATGCACGATGGATCTGGAGGCCGTTCTTGCAACCGTCGAGGAGGATGGCGGTCCTTCGGCGGACACGGTTCGTGTACGGTTCCAGAACTTTGCGTCCGGTGCGTCCGTCGACGTGGAGTTCTTCGCTTCGAACGAGCCGATCTCGAATCCTGAAGATGAGCTGTTTCAAACGGAAAACCGTCGTGCCAGTGGCATCGGGATCGCCGGGACCGGGATCCTTCAGCCACTTACGCAGGACTCCATCGATCTTCTCTGCACGCCGGATCTTGTCCTGGGTACGTCGGGCGGGACGTTCCTCAACAGCGACACGGGAGAGGTCTTGGGCACCGGGCAAGTACGGTGGATTCGGGAGAGCCAACTCGGTCTGTGTGGAACCGTCGTCACGCTCGTGTATAGCGGAGCCGACGGCGAGTTTCTGGCACGGCTTCGAACGGGCGGATGATGCTCGTTGACGTCGATCGCGCCGCTGTAATCGCGATTGCCACGGTCGCGGCATTGGTCATCGCGGTCGTGTATCCCGCCGTGGGGGTTCAATCCGTTGGCCCCTCTGAAAGCGGTGACCCGCACCTTCAGGCTCTCGTCGAATCCTATTTCCTCACCGACGAGGCGGAACGTCGTGAGGCGCTTCGGAAGCGAATCGACGAGTTGGTGGACGGATCGGTCGCACCCGTTATCGCAACATTCTCGCGTCTCGACCTGTGGCCTGAGGTTGCGGAACGGCTCGGCGGTTTCCCCTTTATCACGGAAGCGAAAGACCGTATTCGTGTCGCCTATCGTGTCCCTCCGGGGTACGACCCCTCCGAACGCTATCCGATGGTCCTTTGCTACTCGGGGCCGCAAGGACGAAGCGGTCCTGGGCTGGGCTTTGATGCCTTTGCTGAAGTGGTCGGTCAGCACGCGAAGGGTTTCGTGCTGGTGACGGTCTCGAGGGCTGTCGGCGGCTCATTCCAGCAGGCGCCTGACGAGGCCTCGGACCTTCGCGGGCTGATGCGTGAAGTGCGACGCCGGCTGCACGTGGACGTGGATCGAACTTTTCTTTTGGGCCTCAAAGAAGGCGGCGACGCCGCGTGGAACGCCGCTCTCTTTCACTCGGACTTGTTCGCAGGGGTTGTGGTGGTCTCCGGATATCCGCGACTCCCCTACCCCGAAGCGTCGTATCGCCTCTTGCTGGAGAACTCGCGGATCGTTCCTGTGGTTTCGGCGTGGTCGCCGGATCGAGGGATCGCCGCTCCTGTGGTTGCGGCGCACAACGAAGCGTTGCACGCGATTGCGGAGAGGCGTTCACTTCCGTTCGTGGGGGTCGAAGATTATCGAAATAGCGAACGGACCGTGGGAGTGTTCACCGAAGAGCTGGCCCAACTGTTGGCGGGTCGGCGTCCGGCCATCATAGATCGTGTCTCCCACCGGTTTCGTTATCCGCGACAAGGTCGCGCGGATTGGCTACGCCAGTTGCGGTTTGAGGGCGACGTCTGGGAGGCGTCGCAACTCTCCATCCTGGCCGGTGCGAGCGTGGATCGGAGCGAGTTCGTGTCGTCCGTTATCGAGAGTCGGCTCGCGTATCTTGGCGCAAAGGTCGAAGGGCAGACCATCGTTGTCGAAAGTCGGAAGTGCGGGAGAATCGAGCTGTGCTTGCCGGCGGGGCTTGTGGATCTGGACCGTCCGGTCACGGTCCGGTGCAACGGTACGCGTCGTTTCCGTGGTCCCGTGCGCACCAGTGCCCGCGTCGTTCTCGAATCAGCCTTTGAGCGTTGGGATTTCCAGCGCCCTGCGGTCGCTCGATTGTCCTTTTCGGTTCGCTCGGAACCGAAGTAGGTCGGTCGGCCGGAGCGTAGGGGCAGTGGCTGCTCTCTTGCCACCGGGACGACAGGGCCTATAGTCTGCGGACATGGCTTATCTGCGCTTTCTTGACGACGGTGGGCAACTGCAAACCAAGGTTCTCGACTCGGAACACTTCACGGTCGGCCGCGGCCCTTCTTGCTCACTCTCCTTTGAATCCGAGATGATCTCGCGTGAGCACATGCAGATTGACTTGGAGGGCGACGGACGGTTTCGCGTGCGCGACCTGGGCAGTCGCAACAAGACACAAGTGAACGGGGAATTGGTGCGTGAGACGCTTCTCACCTCGGGTGCGGTCATTCGCGTGGGGGACCGGGTCATGGAGTTTATCGATGACACGGCCGATAGAGAGTCGATCGAGTTGGAGTTTCTTGCGCCCGATGAGCGCGATCCGGCCGGCTGCGTGTGGACAAAAGTGAAATCGCCGCTTTCCTTGGCCGTATCTCAGGTCGAGCGATTGGCCCATCTGGCGGGCGATCAACCGCTCACGGCGCGGGCGGAAGACATTGCGGAGGTTGCGTTGGGCCAACTGGTGTTGGAGATGAACGCCGATCGCGGTCTGATCGCCTTGCGGGGAGACAAGCGGACGGACCTTCGTATCTTGGCGCAGCGCGGCTTGATGCGGCGGCGTGGGAGTTCTCTGACGCCGGTGAGCCAGTCGTTTCTTTTCGCCCCGATTCTTCAACAAGTAGCGGGCCGCTATCCGGAGTCGTCCGGCCAACTGGATCTCAAGTCGGGTTTCGCGTCGACGGCGGTGACGGCACCATTGACGTTTCGTGGCGAGATCATCGGCGTTCTGTATTTGGATCGCCCGCATTCCGGTAAGCCGCTGACCAGCGCTTCGCACTCGTTCTGCGCGGCGGCGGCGGCGCAGGTCGGTGCGCTGATCGGCGAGGCGTCGCGGAAGATCGGGAGCTTCGCGGGTCGGGAAGGGGCGACGTGGATGGCGACGATCCGTCGCCTGCAGGCAACGTTGTCGGATCCCATCCCTTCGAGCGATACGTTTGACGTTGCCCTTCGGTGCTTTCCCGGTCGCATGAAGTGCGGCGATTTCGGGACGGTGATCCCACTTGACGAGCAGCGATGCGGTATCATCGTGATCGACGGCGGTGGACAGGGTGTCACAGGCTTGACACAAGCGAGCGCCATACGCATGGCTGTCCAGGCGGCGCTGAGAGTCTCGGAGGACGCGGTGTACGATCCGTCGGTGCTGTTCAACGCGATCAACCGAATGATCGCGTCGTCGGGCGTCCGGCAAATCCTGCCGTGTACATTTGTGGGTGTTGATCTCTCGGCAGGGAAGCTGACGTACGTGAACGCGGGAGGCATGGCGCCGCTACTGATGGTCGCGCCTGGACGCCTCGTGACGCTAGATCAGGTCTCTCTGGTGTTGGGAGTTGACGCCGACTACGTCTACCAGTCTACGCGCGTCGATGTCGGAGAAGTGTTTCGCGTCGTTTGCCATACCGACGGTCTGACCGATGCCGCCAGCGCCACGGGTGAGGGCTTCGGTGATTCGCGTCTGCACGAAGTTCTTCTGGATGCGGAGGCATTTGCGGGCGCATCCGAGGTCGTCTCGCGGATGGGTGACGCGTGGTCGGCACATATGTCGGGCGCGCAACCGGCGGACGACGCACTCGTATTGGTTGTGGCTCGAGGATAGCCATAGAAACGGGATGACCGTCGCTCCCCACCGAAAGGGGGCGTTTTTTGTGTCACTTCAACCGCCCCCAGCCAACGAACGTCTGGATTCCTTGAGATCCGCACTCGATCTCGGTATCCTGTTCTGAGGGGTCGCCGCGCATTGCCGTCGGTAGGCTCGTCGCGTAGCCGGGCACCGCACCGCTATTTGGCCAGGTGGAATCCGCTTGTGATAAGTCCCTTCATCTGGGTCCTGTCTTCCGCACTCGTGTCTACTTTCGTGGGATCGGCGCTGCCATCGCAGGGCGTCGCGGCCGAGCGCGCCTTGTACGTTCGATACCCTGGCGTTCGTATCGCGCGGGATACGAAGTCGGGACTCGTGGCGGTGTATGGGCGTCCCATGACGGAGGGCGCAACGCCGGGTGCGGCGATCGACGATTGGCTGACGGTTCACGCAGACTTGTTGGGCGCGTCGCCACTCGATCTCCGTGAGAGACGGGCACGTCAGATCGGCTTCGGGCCACTCGAGGTCCACTCGTTTCGGCAGTACCTTGACGGACTTCCGGTGGAAAACGGTTTTGCGCGTTTCGTCGTCCGAACGGGCGAACCGGACGTTGTCGTGTTCGTGGGCGCGAAGCTGGCCCAGGCGCCAGAGGGTGGATTCGCCCGAACGGAAGTGGATTCGGGAGAAGCGATGCGCCGCGCCGCCGCGCGCCTGGGCAGCGAGCAGCTGAACCGATGGTGGGAGCCGGAGCTCGTCGTCTTGTTCGACGGGCCCGACGGGTTGCTGCCTTGTTCGCTTCGCGCCTGGAAGGTGCGGGCTACGGGATCCCGCGTAGATCTGCCGCGAGCCTTCACGATCTTCGTGGAGGCAGAGGCAGGTAGCGTGGTCTTGGTGCGTAACGAAATCGTGGAGGGATCAGCCTCCGGTCGAGTCAAAGGACGGGTCACCGGATACGCGACGCCCGGGACGCTTCCGGACGTACCAGCCAATCCGCCCGTGGAGCGAGGCATGGCCGACGTTCGAGTTCGTGCGGGCGGCGGAGAAACCGTACAGAGCAGTCCGACCGGATCGTATCGCCTGGACTTCGAGCCGAACGAGTTGTCCATGATCGAGGCCGATCTGGTCGGCGCAGGCGTCACGACCGTCAACAGAACCGGAGCGACACTGCATCTCGAGGCGTTTCTCTCGGAAGACGTTTCCGTCGTCAGTTTCGCGTTCAACGAGACTCCAAGCGAGCCGGCGACGGCGCAGGTCAATGCGTTCATCCACGCCAGTGAGGCGCGCGTATTCTATCGAAGTCGGCAGCCTGGTTTTGTCGAACTCGATGAGTCGATCGCGTGCAAAGTCAACCTCGGATCCGGACATGACTGCAGCGCCGGTTTTGACCCTGTCGACGTGTCGCTGATTTTTACGCGATCGACGGACGTATGCCCGAACGCGGCGTATTCGACCGTGGTGACGCACGAATACGGCCACTACATCGTCCATCATCTCGAGCTCCCATTACCCCAGGGCGCGTTCGGCGAGGGATTCTCGGACGCCCTGTCGCTGCTCATCCATGAAGACCCGGTGATCGGGCGGGGTTTTATGGGCCCAGGGACTTTGGTTCGCGACATCGTCGCTGCCAACGCGCAGTACCCCTGTGGAAAGGGCGATCACGCGTGCGGTCAGGTGCTCGCGGGCGTCTGGTGGGATATGAAGAACCGCATGAAGGAATCGATTGGACCGGGGGCGGGATTGGCCCAGACGCAACAGCTCTTCACGAATTGGTCTCGGATCACCGTCGGTGGCAGTGGATCCGACAGTGCACATCCGATCACGGCGATCGAAGTACTGACGGTGGATGACGACGACGGCGATTTCACGAATCTGACGCCGCGATTTCGGGAGATCTGTGACGGATTCGAGGCTCACCGCCTTGCCTGTCCAATCTCGGACTGCAACGAAAACGGATTCGACGACGGATACGATCTTTCCTACGGCGTCAGCAATGATTGCTCGGGTAACGGCATTCCCGATGAGTGCGAGCCCGACTGCAACCTCAACGGTGAAGCAGATTCCTGCGACATCTTCGTGGGCGAAGCGGACGAGGACGGCAACGGCGTTCCTGACGCCTGCCAGCAAGTTCTAAGCGTCCCGAGCGTGGCCTATCCCACAATCCAGGAGGGCCTTGACGGTGCGGAACCCGGCGACACGGTGCTCGTTGCCGCAGGATCCTATCGTGGGCCCAACAACAGGGATCTGGATTTCGGTGGGAAGGTGCTTCAGTTGCGTTGCGAGGACACCGGATCATGCGTGATCGACTGCGAACGGAGTGGGCGCGGGTTTCACTTTCAGTCGGGCGAGCCGTCGACATCGGTCGTCGATGGATTCACGGTCATCAACGGCTCGCCGCAGGACCAGGACAGACAGGGCGCCGCGGTACGCTGCTTTGGCAGCAGCCCCACGTTCCGTCGCTGCACGTTTACCGACAACGCAACGACGGGTTCAGGCGGCGCCTTCTGGAGCCATGTATCCGACTTGAGCTTGGAGGACTGCGTCATTGTGAACAATCGCGGGCGCGCCGCCGGTGGGCTGGCCCTCGGGAGCGGGACGGTAAGGATTCGACGCTGCACGATCTCACGGAACTCGGCACAGCTGGGAAACGCGATAAACGTCATATTCGACGGGCAAGTCGACGTGCGCGACTCGATCATCTGGGACAACGGGCGAGGCTCCGGTTCCGGCATCCTCTCGCCGCCCGAGTCCATCGCCATTGCCTATTCACTTGTTGCCGGGGGATGGGCCGGCGTCGGGAACATCGGTGCGGACCCGCTGTTCGCCAATGCTTCTGCCGGTGATTTCGGAATATCCATCCATTCGGTGTGCGTCAACCGAGGCGATCCTGCCGTGAGCCTGTCCGGGGCAACCGATGCGGCGGGCCATCCGCGCCAATCGGGTTGCCGGGTGGATATGGGCGCGCTGGAAACGACCGCGGCTCAAGAACCTGCTGATTTTGACCACGACGGGCGTTGGAGTCTTCCTGATATCGCCGCCCTTCAGATCTGCTACGGCCCCTCGGCAGGAACGCCTTCCTGGTCCCAGACCTGTCATTGCGTATTTGAGACGGGTGCAGCGAATGGAATCGGTCCGGAGGACTTCGCTGCCATTCGACAGGTTCTTACAGGCCCGTAGGGCGGTGAGCTGCGGGAAGCGGCGCCCTCTCTAGAGCGTGCGATTTCTCAGCACTTTCGTGCTTGATCGAGCACCTCGGCGCTTGTGCGTGCGCTCGATCGCGGGAGGCGTCATGTGGTCAACGCGGCTGGCACGGCTATGATGAGCCGTTTTGGAAAGCCTGCCGCCATGCCTAAAAAGGAACCCAAGGTCGGGTTGTGGATGATCGGCGCTTGCGGCGGTGTGGGAAGCACCGTCGCACTGGGTCTTGCTGCGCTGCGGCGCGGGATCACCGAGTCCACGGGTCTCGTGACGGCGCTAGCGCCCTTTCGGCGTGCGGGTCTCGTGGCCCCCGCTTCCATCACTGTCGGCGGTCATGAGATTCGGTCATGCACGCTTCTGGATTCGGTCCGCGAATCCCAGTCGGGAGCCGGGCTGTTCAGCGCGGAACTGGTGAAGTCGTGCGGGCCTCAGCTTCGCTCTATGCAGCGTAATCTTCGGCCGGGCACACTCTGTGGCGCCGGGCCCACGATGCGACAGTTCGCGGATGCATCCTTGCGTGTCGACGATCGGAGCCCGGCTGAGGCCGTCGAGCGCCTCTCGGCCGACCTTTCGGCGTTTCGACAACGGTGCAAACTGGACCACGTCGTTGTCATTCACGTCGCTTCTTCGGAGCCCCAACTTCGCAGACAGCCCGCGCACGGGGATTTCAAGAAACTCCAGCGGGCGATGCTCCGGCCGGGGTCGAACGTGCTGCCGGCGAGTTCGATTTATGCCCTTGCAGCGATCGAATCCGGTTGCGCGTACATCAACTTCACGCCATCCCCTGGGATGAAGATTCCCGCGTTGACGCGGCGCGCCGCCGAGCGCGGCATCGCCTATATGGGCAGCGACGGAAAAACCGGCGAGACGTTGGTGAAGTCGGCGCTGGCTCCGATGTTCGCGATGCGGAACCTCTCTGTGCTCAGTTGGGTCGGAGAGAACATACTCGGGAATCGAGACGGAAAGGTTCTGCGAGACCCCGCCGCACGCGCCGGAAAACTGAATTCAAAAGACAAAACGCTCTCCCGGATTCTCGGGCGAAAGACGGTCACGGGTGTTTCGATCGACTTCGTGGAGTCGCTGGATGACTGGAAGGTGGCGTGGGATTTTATCCATTTCGCCGGCTTTCTCGGGACCAAGATGAGCATGCAGTTCACATGGCAGGGCAGTGATTCGATTCTGGCGGCGCCGCTCGTGATCGATCTGGCTCGGTTGGCGGCACTGGAATGCGCGGCGGGTCGAAGCGGCGTCATGCGCCACCTGGCGTTCTTCTTTAAGGACCCGATCGATTCGGAAGAGCACGAACTCTCCGTGCAATGGCGACAGCTCGTGGAGCATGTCGCCGTCGCGCAAACATGACCATGCAACCCTCATGAAACTGGCATACAGCTCAAACGCTTACATGAAATGCTCGGTGATCGAATCCATCGATCGGATCGCCGATCTCGGTTTTCGCGGGATCGAACTGATGGCGGACGTTCCACACGTATGGCCGGCGACAACCTCCGACGAGGAAATCGACAGCATCCGTCGCCACCTTGAGGATCGAGGGCTGACCTTATCCAACGTCAACGCGTTTATGATGAACGCGGTCGGCGACTTCTGGCGCCCGTCGTGGATCGAACGTGATGACGCCCTCCGTCGTCAGCGCATCCAGCACACGATCGACGCGATCATCATGGCCAAGAAACTCGGTGCGCCCTCCATCACAACGGAACCGGGAGGCCCGGTCGACGACGGTCAATCCCATGAAGCGGCTTTGGAGGTGTTCGCGAGCGGACTGGCCGAAGTCTTGCGGCACGCTGAGGAGGAGGGAATTCAGTTGCTCGTTGAACCTGAGCCTGGGCTTCTCGTTGAAGACTCCGCGCAGTTTCTGGATCTCGCGTTGCGTGTCGAGTCGCCGATGTTCGGTCTGAACTTCGACGTCGGACACTTCTACTGCGTGGGTGAACCGCTTCCGGTGACCATTGAACGACTTCAGCATCTGACCGCGCATTATCACATCGAAGACATCGCGGCCAATCGTGTTCACGAACACCTGATCCCGGGGCGCGGGGCGATCGATTTTGCCGCCGTACTGAGCGCGATCGGCGCCACAGGATATGACGGCTGGCTGACCGTGGAACTGTATCCGTACCTGGACGATCCGGATGGCGCCGGTCGAGAGGCTGCCCATCACCTCGCGCCATGGCTGTCGCGGTGAGACAAGCCCTTCGATCCCATTTCGATCTCGTGCGCATTCCCAATGTGGTTACGGCCGTTGCAGACATCGTAGCCGGGTTCCTCTACGTCGGCGGTCAACGGGATGAGTGGTCTGCGCTTCTGCTGCTCATCGGCGCCTCGGCATGCCTGTATGGTGGTGGGGCCGCGCTCAACGACGTTTGTGACGTCGTACGAGATCGCCGGGAGCGTCCGGAACGACCGATTCCCTCCGGACGGCTCTCCAGACGAAGCGCAGGAGCGGTGGCGGTTGCTCTTTTGGGACTCGGGTTGGCCCTGTCCATCGCCGTTTCCGGGCGAAGCGGGGCCGTCGCGGGACTGCTGATCCTCAACATTGTCCTTTACGATGTTCTGCTCAAGGAAACGTGGCTTGCGCCGCCGCTCATGGGACTGTGCCGAGCGCTGAACTTGACGCTGGCGATGAGCCTTGCGGGGGACATCGCGCCATCGATCGTGGTTGTGCCAGTGCTCGCACTCTGGGTCTATACGACGTCGCTGACACTGTTTGCCCGGTCTGAAACGAGTGTCACCTCCCGTCTACCGCTCATCGCCGGGGCGATCGGTATCGGTGCAGGCGTTGCCGGTCTGGCGTCCTTGGCATGGGTCCTGCCCAACGTGTATCTGTCGTTCTTGATCCCCGTGTCGGTGTTGGCGGTAGCATTGGTGTATCGAGGCGGATCGGTCGCAAGAACAGCAACAACGGGTTCGGTTCAGCGCTGCGTAAAGACGTTTGTGCTTTCGCTGATCCTGTTCGACGCCTGCTTGGTTTGGGCGGCATGTGGGGTCGGCGTGGCGCTGGCTGTCGTCACGTTGATGATACCGGCGCTAGCTCTCCAGCGGTGGTTTCGTGTGGCGTAGGCGGGCGTAGGGTCGCTGGTTACAGACGCTGACAACCGGCCACCATAGCGCCGGGGGAGAAACCGCGCACGACCTCGCAGGGTCTACCGGTCTTGGCTTCGTAGTCACGCTGTATCGAGGCGATGGCGTCGCGCGCTCTTTCGGTGGGCTTCATCAGTACGGCGATGACTCCGCCGCAGCCACGACCGCTGATTTTCGCCCCGAAAATGTCATGGTCGAGTCCCAGGCGACGAATCCGAGAAACGAGCAGGTCGGTCTCGACACTTCCCAGGCCGCAGCGCTGACCGTAACTCCAGTGCGATGCGTACATCAGCTCGCCGGCTTCGGCCAACGCTTCGGTACCGCCGCGTCGAATCGCGCGAGCGAGACATTCGACGAACTGACAAGCCCGCGCGTTCTCGTAGACGTGGTGCTCGGTTCGCGATCTCACCTTGTAGGCGAACGAGGGTTCCACTTCGGTGAGCGGGTCACCCGTTTCGCCAAACCGGTCGAGGAATTCCGTCCCTTTCAGAGACGTCGGGATTCGGTCTCGAAAACGCTCGACGTAGTCAGCGATGGAAATCCGAGAAAGGTGGCCATTCCAGTTGGTGTGCCCGCCGCCGTCATGCTGAATGATTCTGCCAATGAGCGCTTGGCCCATAAAGGACGCGCTGCGCACCCGTGCATACTTCTGGAGCGCGTCGCCGTGCTTCACGCCGGAGTCCAGCCCGATGACGGTGAAACCGCCAGAGAGCCCAATGGGGTCATCCCGTAAGCCCGAATCGGATCGTACGCGCATCAGTGCATTCGGCCGGCCGTGCAGACTACACATCGCGTCGCCGATACCGACGGGCGAGTCCAGCCATTTATTCTCGACGCGCTGTGCCAGCACCACCGACGTCAACGGATCGGGTAGAATGTCAAAGGCACCGGTCGCCGCGACCAGGGTTGCGGCCACCACCGCGGACGCCGCGCCAGCGTCAGACAGACTGTGTACGTCCGACCCGATCGCCACCGAAAGGCCGCCGCCGGGAACCGGGATCAGGCGTTCGCACATCATCTCGACGATGGCAGCCAGTGCGCACCGCACGGCGTCCGAACGAACACCATGGAATGACGATCGGATTTTCGATTCGTCCACAGAGCCGGAATCGTCCGGCGTCAAGTCTGTCAGCGGGATGGACAACGGCTCTTCGTCGGCGGAGCCGACCGTCGTCACAACCCGGAGCATCCCGTCGGTGCGAGGCTGAACCCCCACGCAGACGTGCCGCGCGGTGGGCATGTTGACGATGAGCGAGCCCGTATATTCCGCGGATCCGCCGATCAGATCGAGCCGGCCCGGCGCACAAGCCACGAAACGCGGAACCTCAGCCGTCAACGCCTCCAGAACGGCCGGAATCAGTGGGGATCGAGGTGCATCCGAAGCGTGTGACGGCGGCGCTGCCGGGGCGCGCGACGCCGAGGCCTGCACCCCGGTCATATTGGAGTCCACCGCCATCCCGTCGCCCCCGAGCTACTAGGCTCAGCAAACTTCCTGAAGAATCGACTCGTCCACGAAGATGGGAGTGTCGGTGCCCGCACCGACCGCCAGGGCATCGGAGGGTCTCGAGTCGACCTCGATCACCTCGCCCCCCCGACGCAGCACCAACTTTGCATAGAACGTCGAGTCACGCAGCTCATTGATGACGATCTGATCGAGCTCATAGTCAAGATGACTGATCACGTTTTCGAGTAAGTCATGCGTCATGGGCCGCTGCACCAACACATGCCTGGTGCGGCGGTCGATCGCGTATCCCTCGTGCAAGCCGATCAAAATCGGAAACGCACGCTCGCCCTCGAGTTCACGGAGTACCACCATGGCCATCTTCTCATCGTCGGCGTCGACGATCACGATGCGGGCGAGGGCCATCTTCACAAGCATGCTAGGCTTCCCATCGGTCGGACGTCACCCTAGCAGCGTCCTTGCGGCTGTCAAGCAATGCCTGCTGCAACGCTTCGTATTCGGCCGGATCCATCGGAACGCTTTGCCGCGACGTAGGAAAGGCTCCCTCCGTTACGTCCGTCGCGTACGCTCTGAATGCCTCCACCAACTGCTCGTACAAGCGGGCGTACTGCTTGACCGAGCGCGGCGGGTGTCCCCCACCATACCCCAGCATGTCGTGAAGGACCACCACCTGCCCGTCACACGACGCCCCGGAAACGATCCCGATGACCGGAAGCGCGGTCGATTCCGTCACGATTTGCGCCACCTCCACCGGCACAGCCTCAAGAAGTAGTGCTACCGCACCGGCGTGCTCCATCATCTTGGCGTCTTCGATGATACTCAGAGCGTCCCCGGCCTGCTTGCCTTGGATCTTGTAGCCGCCCACACTTTGAATGGACTGAGGTTTGAGTCCGAGGTGCGCCATAACAGGAATCGTCGCGGCCGACATGGCCTCGACCGTTTTGACCAGCCGCCGATCCACTTCGACTTTGACGCAGTCACACCCGGCCCGAGCCATGAACAGCCCGGCGTTGCGAATCGCATCTTCCGGGGATACTTGATAGGACAGGTACGGCATGTCGCCGACCAGATACGCGGACGGTGCGCCTCGGCGCACGGCCTCGGTCAGCGTCACCATGTGCTCCACCGTGGCCGGGAGCGTCGTCGAATGCCCCAGGCAGACTTCGGCGTAGGTGTCGCCAACGAGCACGCTGTCGATACCGGCCTCTTCCATGAGCCTCGCCGTGCTGAAATCGTAGCACGTCAACATGGAGATCTTTTGCCCTTCGCGTTTCCGTGCCCGCAACGTGCCAATCGTGATCTTTCGTCGGCCGCTCATGGTCTATCAGCATAGGAGAATCCGTCGACCGAAGCAAGATCCAGGCCCCGAACGCGGCTTTGAGTACACCCTGGCGTGGACTTCGCCTACGATAGGGACGATGCCCAGGATTCACGACAACGCGATTGTGCTGGCACGGCACGATTTCTCTGAGACCTCCCAGGTTGTCGCGCTGCTCACACGCGATCACGGGAAGGTGCGTGCGATGGCCAAGGGGATCAAGCGTGGGACGAAGACACGATTTGCCTCCGGCATGGACCTTCTCGATATCGGCCATGTCGTTCTCATCCGCCGCGTGGAACGTGGCGAGGCGTTGTCTACGCTCACTGAGTGGAAGCAGACCCGGTCTCTACCCGCGTTGCGAGAACGGCTCTTTCGGATTCACGCGGCCCAATACTCCGCCGATGTGACCGGTCGATTGACGGAAGAGGGGGATCCGCATGTGGCGTTGTACGACGCGCTGGTGGAGGCGCTCGAATCGCTCGCGGTCGCGGATGAGCCGTTTCAGATCGTGGCCCGATTCCAGTATGCACTTCTCGATTCGATCGGATCACTTCCCCGCTTCGAGGCCTGTGTCCATTGCGACCGACGGGAGGCGCTGACGCACTTTTCGTCGCACGAAGGCGGCATGATCTGCGAATCGTGTGGTCCCAGGCAAACCGAGAAACACGCGGTATCCAATGCGACGTGCAGGGTCCTTTCGTCAGGCGACCTCGCAGCGCCGGCGGTTCCCCCGCGCGCTCCAGAATCAGAGAACGTCCCGCTGCCCGAAGCGTATCCCGGCCCGTTTCGATTGTTGGACTACCACATCTCCCACCTGATGGGAACGGAATCGGTCATGTCTGCCAAGCTCCTATCGTATGGGCGGACCTGATCTGGTGCGGCGTGAATCGACGACATCAGACGGGCCACAGACGTCATCGCGTTTGACCGATACTAGATTATTGATAGGATGAACCACGCAAACCCGGTAAGAACCACTACCGTTTTAAGGAACAGGTGAAAATGGCAACGGCACGACGATGGGTCTACTACTTTGGTGACGGCAAGGCGGATGGCAAGGGCGACCAGCGTGAGCTACTCGGCGGCAAGGGCGCCGGTCTCGCAGAGATGACGCGCATCGGACTTCCCGTTCCGCGAGGATTCACCATCACGACCGAGTCGTGCGCACATCACGCCAAGAGCGGTGGGAAGTGGCCACCGGGGCTCGACAAAGAAGTCCGGCAGATGGTCGCCAAGATGGAACGCGGGGCCAAGAAGAAGCTCGGTGGAGAGAAGAACCCGCTTCTCGTATCGGTTCGATCAGGCGCCGCACGCTCGATGCCGGGCATGATGGACACGATTCTCAATCTCGGCCTGAATGACAAGACCGTCGAGGGTCTCGCTGCGGCCTCGTCGAATCGGCGCTTTGCGTTCGACTCCTACCGCCGGTTCGTCATGATGTACGGCTCGACGGCGAAGGGTATCGACACCGAGCACTTCGAGAGTGCATTCGACCGGCTCAAGCAGGATAAGACGCGGAGCCGACTTCAGCGAAGCGGTGGCGAGAAGATTCTCGACACGGACGTGAACGCGGAAGAACTCGAGGATCTCGTCGGCGAATTCAAGCGTATCTACAGCGAGCACGCCGGCGAGGCGTTTCCTCAGGACCCGTTCCAGCAGCTCAAGGGTGCGATCAATGCCGTGTTCCGTAGCTGGATGGCGGACAAAGCGGTCACCTATCGGCGTGTCGAGAACATCACCGGTTTGAGCGGAACAGCCGTCAATGTCTGCCAGATGGTGTTCGGCAACATGGGCGACGACTGTGCGACCGGTGTTTGCTTCACGCGCGACCCCAGTACCGGCGAGCCGACGTTCTACGGCGACGCCCTCATCAACGCCCAAGGTGAAGATGTGGTCGCGGGAATTCGCACGCCGATGAAACTGGACGAACTCCGCTCACGCATGCCCGAGGCCTTCGCGCAGCTCGAAGCCGTACGCGTCATGCTCGAAGTCCATTACAAGGAAATGCAGGACCTGGAATTCACGATCGAGCGCGGAACGCTCTACATGCTGCAGTGCCGGGTTGGGAAGCGCTCACCCGGTGCCGCGTTCCGGATCGCGGTCGATCAGGCAACGAAGGGTCTAATGACCGCCGCATCCGCCAAGCGACTGGTAAAGAAGAAGTACTTGCCGAAGAAGTACGCTTCGGCGGCCCACAGACCGGTGATCACCAAGGACGAGGCGATCCAACGCCTTCAGGCGGTTGATGTCGAACGGTTGTTCTACCCGGTGCTGGATTCGGATGTGTCATCGGACGAGCTGGCGCGGCGACGACTGGGCCAGGGAATCGGCGCCGTCCCCGGTGCCGCCTGCGGCGAGATTGTCTTCACCGCCGACGATGCAGAGGTTCGTGCGTCCACAGGGGCCAATGTGATCTTGGTGCGCAAGGAAACGTCACCGGAGGATGTCGGCGGAATGCACGTGGCGACCGGGATTCTGACCGCGACGGGCGGAAAGACGTCGCATGCGGCGGTCGTCGCACGCGGCTGGGGCAAGTGCTGCATTGTCGGATGTGACGAACTGACGGTCGACGCCAAAACCAAGACCATGTCCCTGAACGGCAAGGTACTTCGGGAGGGCGATTCCATCACGCTGGAAGGCAGTAGTGGCGAGATTTACAGCGGGTCAATCCCGATGGCTCGCCCCGAAGCTCCGCCGGAGTATCAGACCCTGATGGGCTGGTGTGATAAGCGTCGTCGCCTCGGCGTTCGTACGAATGCGGACACACCCGCCGATGCGGCCAAGGCCATCGAAATGGGCGCGGAGGGCATCGGTCTGTGCCGTACGGAACATATGTTCTTCGATCCGTCACAGCCGCAGCGCATCTCGGCTATGCGTCAGATGATCCTCGCGGACAACGAGGCGGATCGACGGCGCGCACTCGACAAACTCCTTCCGTTCCAGCGGGAGGACTTCGAGGGCATCTTCATGGCCATGGCCGGTCTCCCCGTGACCATTCGGCTGCTCGACCCGCCGCTTCACGAGTTCCTCCCCCACCATGACAACCGAGAGGCACTGGAGGCGCTCGCGGCGGAACTGAGTCGATCCACGGAGGTCGAAACCGGGCCGACAACCGCCTGGGAGAACAACCTCGGGAGGTCTTCAAGATCACGGCGGGTTTCGACGGAGGACATTCGCCGCCGCATCGACCAGTTGCACGAGGCCAATCCGATGCTCGGTCACCGCGGATGCCGATTGTGTATCACCTACCCGGAGATACTGGAGATGCAGGTGCGGGCGATCATCGAGGCAGCGGTGAACTGCGCGGCGACAGGCATCAAGGTGCTGCCCGAGATCATGATTCCGCTAAGCATCGATGCGAAGGAGTTGTCCGTGCTCGTCGATCGCACGCGGTCGGTGGCGGACGCCATCATCAAAGAGCGGAAGTCCAAGGTGAAGTACCTCGTCGGCACGATGATTGAAACGCCCCGGGCGGCGCTTCTGGGCGCCGAGATGGCAAACGTTGCAGAGTTCTTCAGCTTCGGAACCAACGACCTGACGCAGATGACGATGGGACTCTCTCGGGACGATGCTGGACGGTTTCTACCCGACTACGTCGATGAGCAGAAGGCTGGCATCTTCCAGGCGGACCCGTTCCAGTCGCTGGATACCGTGGGTGTCGGCATGCTCGTTCGTATGGCCGTGGATGGCGGGCGAAGCACGCGCCCCAGGATCAAGCTCGGCATCTGCGGCGAGCACGGAGGTGATCCGGACTCGATCGCATTCTGCGAGAGTGTCGGCCTGGACTACGTCTCCTGCAGCCCGCTCCGCGTTCCCATCGCCCGACTCGCCGCGGCGCAAGTCGCGGTCAACGGCTCGCGAAGAAACAGACCGAGGCCTAGGATCGTTAAGGCGAACTCCAAACCGCGATCCTTGGTTCGCCCGACGAAGGCCTCAAAGAAAACGGCGAAGAAGGCCGGTCGAAAAGCCGGCAAAAAACGGTCCGCCCGAAAGCGGACCCGCGCGTAACGGTCGAGGATTCAACAACGAACCGAAACACGCGGTACGGCGTGGATGGGGAGTCGGAGGCACGGACGCCGACGTCGGCGGTACCTCCGCATGCTCCGTGTGGCGGGCGTGCTCACCGGTTGGGCGAGCTTCCCATGGCAAGAAAGCCGTCGAAGCGTCTCGCCGTGCATCTGGAACCATACGCCCTAGGGACAACACACCGGATTCCGTTACAATCGGAGGGCGGTCCGCGCCGGTGCGCGGTCTCGGTAGACGACTTCGGACGATCTCGGATCCTGGGCTGCCTCGATGGACCCACAGCTAGCGCCGGACAGGCTCCTGACCGCCTACGCCTCGGGTATCTTCCCGATGGCGGACGACGAAGGCGAGATTCACTGGTACGCGCCGGACCCCCGCGCCGTCATCGAACTGGATTCGTTCATCGTCCATCGATCCCTTCGGTCCGTGATTCGACGCGGCGACTTCGAGCTGAGCCTCAATCAGGGGTTCGACGCGGTGATGCGCGCCTGCGCCGATCGGTCGGAGGGGACGTGGATCTCTTCCGACATCGCCGAGGCCTATGGTGCGTTGCATCGGCTCGGCTTCGCCCATAGTGTGGAGGCTTGGCAAGACGGTACCCTCGTCGGTGGACTCTATGGAGTCGCGGTCGGCGCCGCGTTCTTCGGTGAATCGATGTTCCACCGGGCGACGGACGCCTCCAAGGTGGCCTTGGTCCACCTCGTAGAACACATGAAAGAGCGAGAGTTCGAGTTGCTCGACGTTCAGTTCTCCACGGACCACCTCCGTCAATTCGGGGCCGTGGAGATCCCACGGAACGAGTATGGTCGGAGGCTTCGACAGGCCGTAGTGCTGGAGCGGGCTTTCATGCCCGGTGGAGAAGGTGCCCACGTGGTATTACCCGAGGATGATGCCGCCACCCGTGAGTGAAACAACCGCGACATCCCCCCACGCCGAGCTGTTCCTGGGCAATATGCGAGCCCTCTGGCAGCGAGATCCTCAGCTCGCGCTTCGCCTGGACGCCATCCACGATGACCAACGGGTGCCCTTGCAGGCGACGCGGAGCGGCGCATGGACGGCGGTTCGCGCCACGCCATCCGGTGCCGATGTCTACTTGCACAGCCGGTATGATCCCGTCGCGGAAGCCAATCGATTGGTCGACGCCGTGGACACGGACGATAAGTACTGCTTCGTCGTTTCCGGTTCGGGGCTGGGGTATCACGTCGCCGCCCTACTTTCGAGACTTCGAGGCGACGCTTTCATCGTGTGTAGCGAGCCGGACGAGGCTCTCCTGGCCACCGCGCTGACGTGCGTCGACCTCGCGGACGCGATTGGCGAAGACCGGCTGATCTTCATCACCGACAACGACAAGCCCCGACTTCATCGCCGACTTCGAAGTCGCAACACACTGATAATGCTCGGCGCTCAGTTCGTTCACCATCCACCGTCGCTGCGAATTGCGGAATCCGCACACCAGGCAATTTCGGCGGCAATCGCCGAATTCGTCACCTATACGCGTATGACGCTGGTTACGCTGGTCTCGAATTCTCGCATTACGTGTGAGAATATCGCGATGAATCTCGCCCGGTACATGACGACCCCGCCGATCGACCAACTCCGAAATCGTTTCGCGGGCTACCCCGCCATCATCGTGTCGGCCGGGCCGTCACTTTCTCGAAACATCGATCAGCTCGCGGAACTGAAGGGTCGCGCGGTGTTGTGCGCAGTGCAGACGACCCTGCGACCGTTGCTCGAACGAGGAATCGTACCCGACTTCGCCACTAGTCTCGATTTTCACGAGATGTCTCGGAAATTCTTTGAAGACGTCGGCGACTTGACACGTACGCATCTTGTGGCCGAGCCCAAAGCGACCTGGCACGTGATCGACCACTATCCCGGCCCGGTCTCACTGCTCGACAACGCGTGGGCACGATCACTAATCGGCGATGAACTCGCCGCGCGCGGCGGACTCAAACCCGGCGCGACAGTCTCTCACCTCGCGTTCTACTTGGCCGTCTACATGGGCTGCGATCCCATCGTATTCGTCGGACAAGACCTGGGCTACACGGGACACGTGTTCTACGTACCAGGCGTCGAGATTCACCGCGCCTGGCGTTCCGAGTTGAACCGATTTCACACGATGGAGCAGAAGGAGTGGGAGCGCATCGTACGGAACCGCGAGATCCTCCACCGCGTTCCGGGCATCGACGGCGGAGAAGTGTATACGGACGAACTGCTCCTCACGTACCTCGAGCAGTTTCAAAACGACATCGCCGCGGAGCCGCGTCGCGTGATCAACGCGACCGAAGGCGGCGCCCACCTTCGAGGCACGGAAGTTCTCTGCCTGTCTGAAGTCGCCGAGCAGTACTGCCATCGCAAGATCGATCCCGACTTGTTTGCCTGTCCCAAGAACGAGGAATGTCACGACGGCACTCGATTGTCCGCCACGAAGCGACAACTCGAGCACCGCATCGATGAACTGGGCGGCGTGATCGAAATGTGCGACGAGCTGCTCGGGCTGTTGAGAGAACTCGATAACCTCACAGACGATCCGCAGCAGTTCAATCGCCGCATCGTACGGGTCGACGAACTTCGGACGAGAATTCAGCAGCAAAGCCGCGGCTACAAAATCGTCAACTCGTTCACTCAGTTTGCCGAACTCCGCCGGTTTTCCGCCGATCGCCGAATCAAAGCCGCGGAAAACGACGACGCAGAACGCGCCAGGCAGCAAATCGCCAGAGATATCGACTTCATTTCAGGCGTCCGCGAAGGCGCCCAGGAACTCAGTCCCATCCTGCGGCGAGCGCTGGACCGTGTGAGCCGAGCCAGGGTGCCATCGTGAAAGTCATCGCGACCATTCAAGCCGATCTGGACACGACCTCGCTCGGTTTGCGCAGTCGGCTCGCCGACGACTTGCTCACGGTGCCCGTCCTCCGGCGTACGATCGATCGCATCTCGCGCTGCCGCAACGTGGACGCCATCCATGTACTCTGCCCCGCGGATCAACGAACAAGATGCGCCGCGCTGATTCGAGGAACCGACGCGCGCATTCAGCCATATGATTCGCCCCCACCCTCCTGGGCGCCGCTCGTGCAGGCGGCTCGCAAGTGGTCACTGAGTGGTTGGCGCGGCGGACTCGGCGGCACGACGCACTTTGACGAGTTTACGGATCCGGGGTTGCTCGCAGCGCTGACGGACGGGTGCGATGCGGACGCCGTCCTGAGCATTCCCGCAGCCGCCGTGCTGATCGATCCTACACTCGCGGACGAGATGATCGATCACCATCATGATAAGAGTGACGACAGCAAGTTGACCTTTGCCCAGTCACCTCCGGGCTTGACCGGCCTTGTGCTTGATCGTGGCATCATTTGCGAACTGGCGCAATCGAACATCCCCGTCGGGTGGGTGTTCAGCTACAAGCCGGACAGCCCCCAAAAGGACCTCGTCTTTCAGCCGTGCTGCATCGAAGTGCCCGTCGATGTTCGATACGCGAGTGGCCGGTTGGTCGCGGATACCGACAGAAGCGTAGCAGCGATCACTGAGCTGTTGCGTACTCATGCCGACCCCACGGCGGTTACGATTGGCCGGTGGCTGCGAAGTCGCGAAGCTGAATACGTCGATCCACTCCCAAGAGAAGTCGAGATCGAACTCACGACCGACAATCCCTATCCGAATGCGGTTCTTCGACCTGGCCGACGGTTGGTCGAACCGCGCGGCCCCCTGGATGCCGGTCGAATACGTGAAGTGATCGCGGAACTTCGAGCGATGAATGACTCGCTGGTTGTGCTCGGAGGATTCGGCGACCCACTGCGGCACCACCGGTTCGCCGATGTCCTGACAGCCGTTCGCTCGACGCAGCAGACCGTCGAGAATCTGTACGGTCTTGCAGTTCGTACGGCCGGCGTCGACTTGACCGACACGCATATCGACGCCCTGATCGCCCATGACGTCGACGTATTGAACGTGCTGCTCGACGCGTGGACGCCGCAGACCTACGCCGCACTGCAATCACCAACCGCGCCCGAGGATGCGGACCTGACGCGCGTCCTGAATCGGGTGGACCGCGTGGCCGAACGCCGATCCAGCGACGTCACGGTCAAGCCGATTGTCGTCCCGGAACTCACCAAAGCTCGGCAAAACGTACATGAGCTGGATGCATTTCACGACGGCTGGCTTCGCCGGGTGGGTGCGGTCACGATCGCGGGGTGCAGTCACTATGCCGGCCAATGCCCGGACCACAGCACCATTCGCATGGCGCCGTCACCCCGCGGGGCGTGTCGACGTCTGATGTCACGCTGCCTGATCCTCGCGGATGGGAGGGTCACGCTGTGCGACCAGGACTTCAACGGACGCCACGCCGTTGGTCATATCGCCGAAGCCTCGTTGGGCGACATCTGGAGGGGCGCGGGGCTTGATCGAATTCGGCGCGCACACATGCAAGGCCGGTTCGATCCGACGCCGCTGTGCACCGCTTGCGAAGAGTGGCACCGACCGTAGCTAGAGCGGTTTCAGTCAACATGTAGCGTGTATCCTGCGTGACGGAAGCAGTTGGTGGCGTCGGAGGGTGTCACCGCGTCAAGCACGGCCTGCATGGATTGCCAGAGGGTGGTCTGGGTGCGGCAGGCCAACGTGCGAAG